>JAYTCP010000304.1:0-7546 GCA_043736435.1 Planctomycetia bacterium
TCGGCCGCCTCGGTGGCGGCGGTGCCGGTCATGCCGGCCAGCTTCTTGTAGAGCTTGAAGAAGTTCTGGTAGGTGATCGTGGCGAGGGTCTGGTTCTCCTCGCGGACCTCGATCTCCTCCTTGGCCTCGACGGCCTGGTGGAGCCCGTCGCTCCACCGGCGACCCGTCATGAGGCGACCGGTGAACTCGTCCACGATCACGATCTCGCCCTCGGCGGTCACCACGTAGTCGACGTCGCGCTTGTAGATGTAGTGGGCGCGGAGCGCCTGCTCGAGCAGGTGCGGCCAGTCGCTGACGCCGTCGGCGAAGAACGAGACGCCGGCGAGCCGCTCGGCCTTCTCGATCCCCTCGTCGGTCAGGATGCACTGGTGCTCCTTCTCCTTGACCTCGAAGTCCTCGCCAGGCTTGAGTCGCCTCGCGACCTTGTCGGCCTCCTCGTAGAGGCCGCGGTCCTCCTCGGCGGGGCCGCTGATGATGAGGGGGGTGCGCGCCTCGTCGATCAGGATCGAGTCGACCTCGTCGATCACGGCGTAGCGCTGCGAGCGCTGGCACTGCTCCTCGGCGCGCGTCTTCATGTGGTCGCGCAGGTAGTCGAAGCCGAACTCGCTGTTCGTGCCGTACGTGACGTCGCCGCGGTAGATCGGGATGCGGTCGCCCGACCACATGGAGGCCTGGATGGCCCCGACCGTCATGCCGAGCGCCTCGTACACCGGGCGCATCCACTCGGCGTCGCGGCGGGCCAGGTAGTCGTTCACCGTGACGACGTGCACGTTGCCCTGGAGCGCGTTCAGGTAGACCGCCAGCGTGGCGACCAGCGTCTTGCCCTCGCCCGTCACCATCTCGGCGATCATCCCCTTGTGGAGGACCACGCCGCCGATGATCTGCACGTCGAAGTGCCGCATGCCGAGGGTGCGCTTGCTCGCCTCGCGGCAGGCCGCGAAGGCCTCGGGCACGAGGGCGTCGAGGCTCTCCCCCTTCGCGAGACGGGCCCGGAACTCCTCGGTCTTCGACCGCAGCGCGGCGTCGGACAGGCCCTGAAGGGCCGGCTCGAGCGCGTTCACGCGGGCGGCGAGGGGGAGGATGGACCTGACCATCCTCTCGTTCTTCGAGCCGAAGAGGTTCTTGAGGAGGGTACCGGTGTCCGGCATCCGCTGGATCTCGCGCCGAGAGGCAGGGAAACCCGTACGCTAGCACACGGGTCGGGAGTGGCCCCCGTTCGACGGGCCGGCCGCCGGACGCGGGCGCGACGGCCACGCGGGCCGCCCGGCCCGCCCGCGCCGCGGAGCGCCCTGCGGCGGTCACCCCGAACGCGGCGGACGCAGCGTCCCGACGACGTCGGAGAGCCGGCTGGCCTTCAGGGCCGCGAACCGCGGCGGCAGGCCGTCGAGCACGTCGATCGCGGCCGTCGGCATGTAGTAGTTCGCCGTGCCGATCTGGACCGCGGAGGCCCCGCACACGAGGAATTCCATCGCGTCGTCCGCGGTGGCGATGCCGCCGATCCCGATCACCGGGGCGTCGATCGCCAACGAGACGTCGCGGACGATGCGCAGGGCGAGGGGCTTGATGGCGGGGCCCGAGAGCCCCCCCACCCCGCGCCCGAGGATCGGCGCCCGCCGGCGCCAGTCGACGGCCATCCCGAGGAACGTGTTGATCAGGGAGACCGCGTCCGCCCCGGCCTCGATCGCCGCCATCGCGATGGGGCGCACGTCCGTGACGTTGGGCGAGAGCTTCGCGATCAGGGGGAGCCCCGTCCGCGCCTTCACCGCCGCCACGACCGCGCGCGCGGCGTCGGGCGACGTCGAGTAGTCCATGCCGTGCGCCACGTTCGGGCAGGACATGTTGAGCTCGAGCGCGGCGATGCCGGGCTCCGGGTCGAGCCGCGCCGCCAGGGAGGCGAAGTCCTCGACGCTGTGCCCGGCGATGTTGATCACCACGGGGCACCGCAGCGTGCGCAGGAGGGGCAGGTACACCCGCACGTACTCGTCGATGCCGGGGTTCTCGAGGCCGATGCTGTTCAGCAGCCCGCCCGCGGTCTCCACGAGGCGGGGCGGCGGGTTCCCCGCGCGAGGCTCCGTGGTGATCGTCTTGACGACGACGGCGCCGAGCCGCTCGACGGCGTAGAAGGGCCGGAACTCGAGCCCCTTGCCGTAGGTCCCCGAAGCGGTCATCACCGGGTTCGGGAGCGACAGGCGGCCGAGCTGCACGCGCAGGTCGATGGCCGACGCGTCCACCGTCGGCAGGGGATCGCGGCCTCCCGGAGCCGGCCCGGTCACGTCGAGCTCGCGGGCTCGGCCCGCCGGCCGAAGAGCTCGAGCCAGAGGATGAGGATCACGCCCGAGACGATCAACGAGTCGGCCACGTTGAATGCGGGCCACTGCCAGATCGAGGGGTCCTTCCAGTAGACGACGAGGAAGTCCCGGACCTTGTGCCACGTCCACCGGTCGTACAGGTTGCCCAGGGCGCCGGAGAGGATGAGCGCGAGCGCGACGTGAAGGGCGCGGCTCCGGCTCCGGGTGAGCAGGAGCCAGGCGAGGATGCCGACGGACGCCGCGCACGTGAACAGGAGGATCGGCTGGGTCCAGCCCGCCGCCATCCCGAACGTCACCCCGGTGTTCCAGTTCCCCGCCAGCTTGAAGAACCCGGGCACCACGTGGATCTCGCGCTCCGAGGCGTGCGGCTGGTCGGGGCGCATCCCGAGCCGGTCCTGCATCTCGGCCTTCGTCCACAGGTCGGCCGCGACGCCCACGACCACGATCAGGATCGCCAGGACCTTGAGGCGCCGACTACGGGGAGGGAGCGTGACGTCGGTCATGGGGTCGCCGGGGCGGAGGGCGCCCCAGCATGCCGCAGGGGCGCGGGGCCCGCGACCTTCGCCCCGCCGTCGGCCCGGGCGAGCCCGTGCCGGTCGACCTGGCTGCCTTCGCGAACCCCCGGGGCGTGTGAAGCAGTCGCCGAGTGCGCGGCAGTCGCGCCCGACGGGACGCGGCGAGCAGCCCGTACCCCCCTCCTGCCAGCTCCCTCACACTCGTTCACCGCGCCTTCTTCCGTTCCTCGATCTCTTTGGTCTGGACGCAGAGGCGGGCGTGCGGCATGACCGCGAGGCGGCTGGTGGGGATCCAAGGGCAGCTCTCGCACAGCCGCTTGTCGGCGTCCGTGCACGCCTCGCAGACCCCGTAGGGATGCTCCACCTTCCCGTCGATCTTCAGCAGGGCCTCGCGGATGTCCGCCAGCTGCGCCGCCTCGCCCTCGAGCAGCTGGAGGCTGAAGTCCTCCTCGTAGTTGTCCGAGCCGTTGTCGGCCATGTGGTCGACCGAGAACTTCGAGCCCGACGACTTGAGGGACTCCGACGCCAGGTCCTTGCTGCTTGCGAGCAGGGCACGGCGCAGCTCGAGCAGGTGCGCGCGGTACTTGCGCAGCTCCGCCTTGCTGGGGCCGCCCTTCGGGAACTTGCGCGGCACCGCGGGCATGGGCGGCGCCTCGGGCGCCGACTTCTTGGAGACCTTCCCCGCCCCCGCGGCCGACTTCGCGCTCGGGCCCTTGGCGCCGGCCGCGGGAGCGGCGGGCGTGCTCCCCTTCGGGACGGTCGGGGCCACCGGCGAGGACCCGGCCTTCGCGGCCGCCTTGCCGTTGCCGCCCGACTTGCCGTTCGTCGGGGCCGGCGGGGGGCTCGCGAGGGGCTTGGCGTTTGTCTTGTCGGCCGACTTCCCGGAACCGGAGGTCGATCCAGCGGCGACCGGGGCCTTCGAAGCGGGCCCACCTGCGGACTTGGCTACCCCCAAAACCTTCCCAACGGCCTGGACGACCTTCCCGGGGGGCTGGGACTTTCGCGCAGCCCCTCCCCCGGCGTCCTTCGGGGCGGATTTCGACGAGGAGGCAGAACTCTTTGCCTCCGCTGAGGTTGCGCTCTTCTTGCTCTTCGACATCCGCTCTCCCGGGTCCCGGCGTGCCAGGGTGGCAGGAGAATACTCGCCACCCCAGGGCCGGTCAACGAACGAGGAGCGAACGCTCGGCATGTCCCGCCCTCCCGGATCCGCGCCTCGATACAGGCGACGCCTTCCGGATCCGAAGCCTCCCTTGTGGCTCTCCTCCCCGGTGACGCTGTCCTGGCCTGGCTCGACCACCTGCGGGTGGAGGTCGGGGCGTCCCCCCACACCCTCGAGGCGTACGAACGCGACGTGCGGGTCGTAGTCGAGGCCCTCCCCCCGGCGGAGCGCGGGGACGTCGCGCGATTCACCCGCGACGGGCTCCTCCGCTGGATGCACGGAGAGCGCCAGTCCGGCCGCGCAGCCGCATCCGTCGCGCGCCGGCTCGCCGCGTTCCGCAGCTTCATGCGCTTCTGCCGGTCGCTGGCGGCCCTTCCGACGGACCCGACCTCGGGACTCCCTCCGGCCAAGCGGCCGAAGGCCCTTCCGAAGGTCCTGTCCCGTTCTGCCGTCGAGCGCCTCGTCGAGGACGGATCCGCGCGGGACGCGGCCCACCCCCTCGCCCTCCGGGACCGGGCGCTCCTCGAGTGTCTCTACGCGGTGGGCGCCCGGGTCCAGGAGGCCTGCGACTGGCGAGTGGGCGACGTGCGACTCGACGACGGCGTCGTGCGCTGCGTCGGGAAGGGACGCAAGGAGAGGTGGGTCCCGATCGGCCTCCCCGCGCGGGATGCGGTGAAGGCGTGGCTCGCAGGCGGCCGGCCCCGATGCCGGCCGGGCGACAGCGATCTCCTCTTCGTCTCGCGGACGGGCAGGCCGCTCGACCGGCACCGCGTCTTCCGGCTGCTCCGGGAGCGCGGAATCGTCGCGGGGGTGGCCGGCCCGCTCTCCCCCCACGTCCTGCGCCACTCCTTCGCCACCCACCTGCTGGCCGGAGGAGCCGACCTCCGCGCGGTCCAGGAGATGCTCGGCCACGCCGACGTGACCACGACCGAGATCTACACCCACGTGGACCGGGATCGATTGAAGGGCGTCCACCGTCGCTCCCACCCGCGGGGGTGATCCCCAAGCGGCGGCGCCGCGACGCTCCGGGCGAGCCTGCGGCTACGCGTCGCTCTCGTCGGGCGAGCCGGCGCCGCCACGCACGGCCGGCGGCGTCGTCGTGGCCGCTGCCGGCGGCACGCCCCGGAACTCGTCCCGGATGCGCTCGCGCACGTCCCGGCGCTGCGTGAAGAGCCGCTCGATGGCCAGGACGGCGTAGAGACCCGACAGGACGTTGTGGAACGGGGCGAGGTACGCCTGCCCCCCGAAGCGGTCGAGGAGCAGGCTGCCGACGAACTGGACGAGGAAGAGCCCGAGGATCGCGAGCGCCTGGCCGAGCGAGAAGCGGAGGTCGGCGATGGCGGCCGTCGCGTAGAGGCCCTGGGCGCACGTGAGGAGCAGCTCCTCGACCTGGTGGTCGTCCACGAGCATGGACGGCGCGAAGCCCTGCCCGTGGTAGAGGTTCGCGAGCCCGTAGGCGATCGGGATGCCCCCCACGAGCAACGTCCACTGGTTCACCTTGCTCGAGATGAAGGCGCCGAGGCCCAGCGCGGCGCGTCCGCGCAGCGTGAGCAGGATCACGACCACGAACTCGGGCGCCTCGGAGGCCAGCGGCGCGATCCACTGGATCATCATCGTGCGCGCGATGCCCAGCTTGTCGCCCGCGTGCTCGAGCGACGCCACGAACGGCTCGCTCGACGCGAGGATCGCGCCCGCGCTCCAGATGAAGAGCAGGGTCGTCCAGCGGCGACGCCTGGCCTTCGACCACGTGGCCATGACCACCGGCGGGCCGACGAGCTCGTGACCGCAGTCGGCCCCGTCCACCGCGCAGCTCTTCGCCGAGCCGCGCACGTACAGCCCGTAGATGAGGAAGAGGATCGCGGCGTCGTACCAGGCGATCGTGCCCTTCCACGGGATCACGAGGCTGTACAGGGTCGCGATGCCGAGCCACACCACGTCGCCGGAGCGGCCCCGGTCGAGGTCGACCGAGCGGCGTCCCTCCCGGTACCAGGACAGGAGCGCGACGATCGGCCACCCGACGCCGATGAGGAGCCGGTTGGCCCCGGTCATGTTCGCCAGCGCCTCCGCGCGCCGCGCCGGCTCGGTCGCCGCGCTCCACGCGAGGTTCATGTCCACGGCGTACTCGGGCAGCACGGTGACCAGCGCCAGGAAGACCACCGCGAGCCCGGTGCCGAGCTCCGCCTCCGCGACCTCGGCCGCCCAGGTGAGCAGGAATGCCGCTGCCACGATCCCCGTCCCGTAGACCGCCAGGCCGAGGATCGGCGCCGTGTGCACGTGGAACCCGAAGGCCGTCATCACGAGCCCAGGCAACGTGAGCCCCACGGCGACCCACAGCAGGGCCATGGCGGCCGTGGGGTTCGGGTGGATGGGGCGCGGGAGCGACGGCTTCATGGGGCGAAAGGTACTCGGCATGACCGCCCGGACGAACGGGAACCGCGCCCGACCCGTGCGCGAGGGCGTGCGCCCGCGCGGGCCGACCCCCCTCCCCCCCCGCGCCCCCCGCCTCCCCCCCCGCGATCGCGACCACGTCAGGCTTCGAGCCGCTCCCGGATCCCGCGGGCCGTGCGTTCGCCGATGCCCGGCACGGCGGCCAGGTCCTCGAAGGCCGCGGCGCGGATCCCTTCGACGCTGCCGAACCGCCGCAGCAGCTCGACCCGGCGCTTGGGGCCGAGGCCGGGGATCGCGTCGAGCTCGGTCCCCGTGAGCGCGACGCTGCGGCGCTTGCGCTGGTAGCGTCCCGCGAAGCGATGGGCCTCGTCCCGGACGCGCACGAGCAGGCGGAGGGCCGGGTCGTCGGGCTCGAGCACGAGAGGATCGGGCATGCCGGGGATCACGATCCGCTCGCGCGTCGTCGCCCCGCCGGCCCGGCGCGCCTTCGCGAGCCCGACGAGGGGGGGCGGCTCGAGGCCGAGTGCGCGGAGGGCGCAGAGGGCCGCCTCCACCTGCCCGGGCCCGCCGTCGATCAGGACGAGATCCGGCAGGGGACCGAGCTCCGGTCCGCGCTCGAACCGGCGACGGAGGATCTCCGCCATGCCGGCGTAGTCGTCGCCGCCCTCGGCCTCCTTCACGGCGAAGTGGCGGTACGACGACGGGTCGGGCACGCCCTCGGTGAGGACCGACATGGCGGCGACGGGCTCGTGCCCCGACGTGTGGGAGAGGTCGTAGCCCTCGATGCGGTGCGGGAGCGTGGGCAGGTCGAGGCGGGCACGCAGGGCGGCGAGACCGACCGCGGCGTCGCGCGCCGCCGCGTCCACCTCGGCGAGGGCCATCTCCGCGTTCCTGCGCGCCGTCTCGAGGAGCGAGAGCAGCGCGCCGCGCCGCGGCACTCGCACGGCGACGCGGGACCCGCGCAGGGCGGAGAGCACCTCCTCGAGCCCCGGCACGTCGTCGGGCTCCTCCTCGACGAGGATCTCGGCGGGCACGATCTTGCCCCCCGCGTGGAACTGCGCGAGGAAGCCCGTGAGCACGTCCTTGTGCGGGAGGAGCGTGCGCTGCGGGTAGGTGCGCGTCGCGACGAGGTGCCCGTCGCGCACGAACGCGACGGCGACGACGGCCACGCCGTC
>JAYTCP010000305.1:0-7990 GCA_043736435.1 Planctomycetia bacterium
CCTTTGTCGTCGAGCGCTTGTAACGGTTCAACTGGAAGAGACAGGACTGAATCGAGAGGGACAAGCGGAGAGCCTGATCGAACGTGAGGTAGAGGTTGATGGACTTCGGGCTCTGCTGGAGGCGGGCGAACTTCGTTCCGCCGTGGACATCCTCCTTCTTGGAGGGAGGCTCAGACGAGAAGGCGCGATCGGACATGGAGACTCCCGATGTGTGGGCGCGGAGACTACCCGATTCACCCCCTGCTCCGCTAGGGACCCCCGCCGTCCGACGCCGAGGCTGACCGGTGCGCTCTGGCCTGGACTTGTAGACCTCCGGCAGGCGTGCTCCTCTTGAGTCTGCCGGTTCCGGCAGTCGGCTCTGTGGACTGTTCCCACGTTTGGAGCCGTTTGGAAGCGTTTGACGCACATTTGGCAACTCGGGACTGTGGCTCCGGAGGTCGCGGGTTCAAATCCCGTTGCTCACCCCACCCCCTGCTGCTCGTCCCCCCCGATCACGGGCAGATGACGGGCAGCAGGGGGGGGTACGGCGTGGATTCCCGCGACCCGACCCTCCCTCCCTCCCTCACTCGCGCCCGGCCTGGATCGCGCGACGGTGGTCCCGCCACCACTCGACGACGTCCGGGTAGTACCTGCGTCCGGCCCCGGTGAGGGAGTTGAACGACTCGACCATCAGGGGATGGAGCAGGCCCCACCAGTGCGAGGCGTCCGCGCTCGCGAAGAGGACGCTCGAGTTGTAGATGCCGTCGAACATCTGCACGAAGTCGCGCAGGAACTCGTAGCGGGGGCCGCCCTTGGGCAGGTTGCGGTACAGGCCGAGGCCCCGGGCCGCGCGCATGGCGAGATCCTGGCGGTCGGACTCCTTGGACGGCAGCCGGATGTGCTCGAGGAGGACGTCGTGGGTCCCGGGGTCGTGGATGGCCCCCCACGCCGACAGGGCCGCCAGGCGCACCATCTGCGGACGCCGCTTCGCGAGTCGGGCGTCGGCGAAGTTCCGCAGATCGTTCGACGAGCCCGGGATCGCGAGCGCCGCGTAGCCGCCCATCGCCGCGACGACCAGGTCGTTGTCGCGGGATGCGAGCGCCAAGCGGCACAGGCCACGCGCCGTCGCCTTGTCCTCGTTGACGATGCGCAGGGCGGCAGGGTCCTTCGGGTCGGCCACCGCCTTCGAGGCCTTGTCGCACAGCTAGTTCAACAGCCGAAGCTGCTCCTTCGCGTCCGACTTCGCGGTGGCGGCCCGGTACTGCTCCACGAAGATGACGAAGGGCGTGTCGACCTTCGGCGGCTCGCCCGCGAGGCCCGATCGAGTGCCGAGCAGGGCCGCGAGGAGCAGGACGCCGAGCGCGAGGGCGCGCCCGACCCCGACGGTCCGACGATGCGTTGAACGGGCCACGAATCCTCCCTGGCGTCGACGCCCGATCCACCACACCCAACCTTCGCGCCGCGCCTCGCCAGCATGGCGTCCATCGCGGCGGGCCCCCCAGTGGGAAGGCTCCCCCCCACCCGGGCCGCGCCCCCGGTCGACTGGGCGGCCGCGGGTCCTAGGCCGTTGGTCGGGGCATCGGACCGGATGGTGGCCCCCGGGGTCCTCCCCTTCCTCTATATCTGTGGCTGGAGGTCGTCCATGTCCCGAGCCCGACTCGCCATCCTCGCCTCGCTTCTCGCCGCGGTCGCCGTGCTCGCGATCGCGTGGAGCCGGGGCGCCGACGCCGAGCCCAGCGTGGCGCACCGCATCGTCTACCTGTACGTGAGCGGCCGAGGGGCGCAGGCGAAGGCCTGGTACGACGGGGGTCCGCCCTCCGGCGTGCAGGTCCAGCAGGCCCTGGACACGTTCGCCGGGCAGGGCTTCAAGTTCGTCGCCATCGCGTCGTCGGGGCTCCCCTCCCAGGTGACGGTCGGGACCGCTCTGGTCACGCCGGCGGAGGGGTCGCTCGAGGCCTCCTACGTGATCCTCCTCGAGAGATGATCGGGGGCTTTCGGGCCCGATTGGGGCCCGACGGGGGGCGCGGTATCCTTCCCCCATGCGCAACCTGCCCCTCTCCGCCCTCGAGGACGCGACCCTCCGCTACGTCCTGGCCCACGCAGGGGAAGGCGCGGGGTGGCTCGACCTCACGCGCGTCTGCAGCGCGACGGCACGCATGCTCCCCGACGTGCGGGAGAGCGTGATGCGCCTGGTGCGTCGACGCCTCCTCGTCCTCGACGAGAAGGCCCCGCACACGCCGCGGTGGATGCGCTTCCAGCTTCCCGAGTCGGCCACCGCCCCCTCCAAGCCCCGCGAGCACGTCGGGTAGGAGAGCTCGCGCGCGCGGCAGCCCGCGCCGTCCGTCAAGCAGGCTCGAGACGCAGGTCCCGGCCGCGCTCCGGCCACGTCGACAGCCGCATGGGGACGGACTCGCCGCGGAGCCACAGGTCCGTCAGGTCGGCGTAGTGCCTCGAGCCCACGTGGCCGCTCTGGCCGGCGAACGTGATCATGCGCCCGGTGCCCTCGGGATCGGCGAGGTCGACGACCTGGCGATAGCTCGCGCCGACCGCCATGGCGCAGGGACGGTCGTGGAGGTACTGGCCCGCGCTCACGGTGTAGGGACCGCCGGGCATCCGATGGGGTCCCAGCGTGTACGCGCCCCCGAGGCCGGGGACGGAGCTCAGGAGGTGCCGCAACGTGAGCGTGTGCACGTCCCCCCACCGCGCGTCGATCGTCAGGCCGAGCGCGGCGAGATCCCGCGCCGCCTCCTCGAGGGCCTCGCCGAGCTTCGTCGCGCGGACCGCGGGTTTCACCCACGCGCCCGCCGGGTCGGTGAAGGCCTCGAGGAGCGGCGCGTCCAGCAGGTTGATGCACGCCATCCACCGGTGGGTCAGGTCCTCGCCGAGCGCCGGCGCGAACACCTTCTCGGCGAGCCGGAAGTACGTGAAATGGAGCAGGGCCGGACCGACGGCGTCGACGCCTTCCTCTCCCGACGACGCGAGCAGGCGGTCGAGCAGGGGCACCGCGGGGGGCCGGGAGATGCGGATGGCGTCCGCGCACGGCAGCAGCACCGCCTGACGGAACGCCTCGGCCCCGAGGCTCTTGGCGTCGAGCTGGATCGCGGCCAGATCCTCGGCCCGCAGGCCGCTCCGACCCGCCAGGAGCTCGTGGATCCGCGCGGCGCGATAGCCCGGCTCGTAGAGGTGGGAGAGGTAGTGCGGGAACGCGGGCCCCACGGTCGGCTGGTTCGCCGTGACGACGACCCCGTTCCGCCCGATGCGGTAGCGCGGGAGCTGCGCCGGCGGCACCTCGCCGATCCAGTCGCTCGCCGAGACCGTCCCGTCCCGCGGCAGGGCCGGGTGCGGCCCCGGGCCGCGCACCGGGACGCGCCCCAGGAACAGGTACCCCGCCTCGCCCGCCGTCGTCGCCCAGATCAGGTTCTGCGCCGGCGAGCCATAGCCCTCGGCGACGCGCTCTACGTCTTCGGCCGTGCGCGCGTGCCCCAGCCGGAGGAACGCCTGCATGTCGCGGGTCGTCCCGTGGAGCATGAGGCGCAGCGAGAGCGCCTGCCCCGCCGCCCCGGGGAGCGCGTCGGAGAGGAGCGGGCCCCGGTGGGTCCGTCGCAGGCGGAACACCACGGGCCCGCGCCCTCGACGCTTGATCTCCTGCGTCTCGATCTGCATGTCGCGCCACGCCCCGTCCACGCGATGCCGGGTGCCGGTCCCGTCGACGTCCTCGTGGAAGAGATCCGCGTCGTCGAGCTGCACGTTCGTCAGGCCCCAAGCGACCGTGGGCGTCCGTCCGATGATGACCCCGGGGATGCCAGCCATGGTGGCCCCGACGGCGGCGTAGGGGCCGCCGCTCACGCTCGCCAGGTACCAGACCGAGGGGAGCGAGAGCGCGAGGTGCGGGTCGTTCGCGAGGATCGGGGCGCCGGAGGCGGAGCGGCCGCCGCCCACCACGAACGAGTTGCTCCCCGCGAGCGGTGCCTCCCAGCCCACGGCCGACAAGGCGCCCGCGAGCCCCCGCGCCTCGGCGACGTACCGGGCGATCGTCTGGTCCCTCCGGCCCGGCGACCGAGGCAGGATCGCGGCGAGAGCGTCCGTCCGCTCGCGCAGGGCGTCGGCGATCGCGGCGAAGGTCGGGCCGCTCCGCCACTTGAAGGAGAGCCCCAGCGCCATTCCCTTCGCCAGGAGGCAGGAGTCCTCGTTCGTCCACGGCGTGAGGTGCAGGCGCAGCAGGCGATGGTCGAGGGAGGTGCGCCAGCCCGAGCGCGCCACGACGGCGTTCACCCCGGCGACGTAGGCGTCGAGCAGCGCGCGCTCCTCCGGCGTCGCGGCGGCGAGGGAGGCCGCGGCCGCCCGTCGGAGATCGAGGACCCGGAACAGGCGGTCCACGTCGAGCGTCGTGCCCTTCGAGAGGGGAGGCATCCCGTTGACCCCGAGCGGCTTCTCGCCCACCATCTCCGCGAGTCGGCCGGACAGCACGCGCCGCGTGACGTCCATCTGGAAGAAGCGGTCGAGGGCGTGGCACGCCCCGAGGGCGCGGAAGGCGTCGGCCTCCGACGCCGCCCGAACGTGGGGCACGCCGTGATCGTCGAAGCGCACCGTCGTGCCGGCGGACAGGCCCGGGATCGCGAGCCGCCTCGGCCGCGGCGTGGACGCGCGCGACGCGGCGCGGACGGCGGCCGCGGCCAGGGCACCGAGTCCCGCGCGCAGGCGCGCGGCCGTTCGGCCCCCCGTCGGGCCCTCGTCCGGGCCCGAAAGCCCCCCATCCGCCCCCCGGCCCGCCCTCACTCGTTGTGCCACGTGGCCCCGATCTCGCGGTGGGCCCCGAGCCGGCGCTTGAACTCCGCCTTGATGCGCTCCATCGCGGGCCGCGTGCGGCCCTCGAAGACGAGCACCAGCTCCGGCAGGTTGCTCGACGCGCGCACGAGCCCCCACCCGTCGTCGAAGGACACCCGGGCGCCGTTCACCGTGTTCACGCGCCCGGGGAAGTCGCGCTCGAGCCCGGCGGTCAGGAGGTCGACGACGGCGTACTTCACCTCGTCGGCGCAGTCGACGTGGATCTCGGGCGAGGTCTCGTAGTGCGGAGCCTCCTCGAGGAGGCGCGAGAGCGGCTGGCCGGCCTGGCTGACGTACTCGGCGAGCCGCAGGCCGGCGAAGACCCCGTCGTCGTAGCCGTGGAAGCCCTCCTTCACGAAGATGTGGCCGCTGCGCTCCCCCGCGAGCGGGGCCCCGGTCTCC
Source organism: Planctomycetia bacterium (assembly GCA_043736435.1). Lineage (GTDB taxonomy): Bacteria > Planctomycetota > PLA2 > PLA2 > JAEUHO01 > JAYTCP01. The sequence goes on from JAYTCP010000305.1 coordinate 5,206, forward strand.
TTCATCTTCGCCTTGATGTGGCTGTGGCCGGTCTTCCACATGACGGGGACGCCGCCGTGGGCGAGGAGGTCCTCGATGAGCGCCTGCGAGCACTTCACGTCGAAGACGATCGGGGCGCCGGGCACGCGGGCGAGCACCTGCCGCGCGAGCAGCATGAGGATCAGGTCGGCGTTGACGCCCTGACCCTTCTCGTCCTCGACGCCGAGCCGGTCGCCGTCGCCGTCGAAGGAGAGGCCGAGGTCGGCGCCGACCTCCACCACCTTGCGCCGCACCGCGAGCCGGTTCGCGGTCTCGCTCGGGTTGGGGAAGTGGTTGGGGAACGTGGGATCGGGGTCGCAGTAGAGGGGCACGACGTCGAAGCCCGCGCGCCGGAAGGCCTCGGGCGCGAAGTAGGAGGCCGTCCCGTTGCCGCAGTCGAGGACCAGCTTGAGCCGCCGCGCGGGGCGGACGCGGGTGACCATGTCGTCGAGGTACGCGTCGCGGATCGCCACCTTCGTCGAGGAGCCCGTGCCCGACACGAGGGGGCCGTCGTCGCAGATCGCGTGCAGGCGCCGGATGTCGGACGAGCCCAAGGTCGTGACGAAGTCGGTCGCGAGCTTCAGCCCGCTCCAGCCCTGGGGGTTGTGGCTCGCCGTGATCATGGCGCCCGCGCGGATCTTCCGGTGGATCTGCGCGAAGTAGAGCGTCGGGGTGAGGCAGCACCCGATGTCCTCGACGCGGCGCCCCGCGGCGACGAGCCCCTCGACGAAGCGGTCGCGAAGGCGCTCCGAGTACGAGCGGAGGTCGTAGCCGACGACGACGGCGTCGAGGCCGCGCTCGGCGGCGAGGGTGCCGAAGGCGCGGCCCAGGTGCCGCATGCCCTCGTCGGAGAGCTCGGCCCCCGCATCGGGGAAGATCTCGGGCACCCGACCCCGGACGTCGTACTCGCGGAACAGCGTGCGGGCGAGCCTCACGCGTCGTCCTTCCCGCTCGTGAGCCCCGCCTGGACGAGCATGTGGATGTGGAGCAGGCCCACCGCGCGCACCGAGGCGTCCACCACGGGCAGGAGGTACACCGGCCGGGGCTTGTGACCTTCCATGGTCCGCAGGGCATCGAACGCGAGCGCCTCCGGCGCGACGCACGTGGGCGTGCGCGTCATGAGGTCCGACACCGGGCGGGCGAGCAGCTCCCGCACGCTGCCCGTGCTGGAGGCGATGATCCGCCGGACGTCGCCGTCCGTCACGAGCCCGACGAGCCGGCCCTCCCCGTCCACGACGGAGACCCCGCCCAGGGTGAACCGGGTCACGGTCGCGAGGGCGGTCTCGAACGTGGCCGTCGCAGGGACCGTCGGGTTCGTCTCGGGGCCGCGGAGAAGGTCGACGACGCGCAGCGTGAGCTTGCGCCCGATGGCCCCGCTCGGGTGGATGAGGGCGTAGTCCTTCGCGCCGAAGCCCCGGCGCACCATGACCGCCACGGTCAGCGCGTCGCCGAGCGCGAGGGTGAGCGCGGCCGTGACCGTCGGCACGACGCCGAGCGGGTCGGCCTCGCGGATCTCGCCCCACGTCAGCGCCACGTCGGCCTCCCGCGCGAGCGTGCTCGTGCGCGAGCCGGTCATGGCGATGACCGCGGCCCCGAGCGACTTCACCACCGGGAGGAGCGCGAGGACCTCGGCCGTCCTACCGGAGTTGCTCACGAGGATCACGACGTCCCGCGACGTCACGATCCCCACGTCGCCGTGGAACCCCTCCACCGGGTGGAGGAAGCCCGCGGGGGTCCCGGTCGAGACCATCGTGCTGGCAATCTTCTGGGCGATCTGCCCCGACTTCCCGATCCCGCAGAGGATGACCCGGCCCGGGCACGCGAGGATCCGCTCGACCGCCGCGTCGAACTCGGGGCCGATGCGTGCCGAGAGCGCCTGGAGCGCCTCCGCCTCCCGGCGGATCACCTCGCTGCCGACCTCGCGATGCGCCTGCGTCATAGGAGCAGGAGGATACGCGAGCGATCCGTGACCGACGAACCTCCCCGCGCGAGACAGGGGGGTGCGCCCCCGCCCCGCCGTCGTCGATGCGGCCGCCGGCCTGGGCCTCGGCTACGCCCTGGCGAGGTTCCTCGCCGCAGCGTGGGGCCTCGGTGGGGCGTCGGGCCTCGGTGGGGCGTCGGGCCTCGGAGGGGCGGTCCTCGTCCTGCTCCTCTTCCTCGCGGTGCTCGCCGCCCTGCGCTTTGGCCGGGCTCCCCCACTGCGTACCGCCGCGCTCGCGGCGTGCCTCGGCCTCGTGGTCGCGGTCCGCGCCGAGGCCGGGCCGTCGGCCGCCGAACGTCTCCTTCCCCGCCTCGACGGACCTCCTCCACGCGTGGCCATCGTCGGCCGCGTGGGCCGCATCGAGCCACCCGTGGCGGGGGCGCGAACGTTCGAGCTCGTCCCGGAATCGTCCGCGGGAGGAGGCGCGTCTCCGGACGGTCCCACTCCGGCCGGCGAGGCGTCACCGCGCGGCCCGCCTCCGTCGACCGGAGCAGATCCTCCGGCAGGCGTGGGGTCGCTCCTGCCCTCGGGCATGTCCCTGGTGGTCACCGTCGCCGCGGCTCCCGGGCTTGCGGCCCCCCTCGTGCGGCCCGGTGACCGCGTGCGGGTCACGGGACGCCTCGAGCCGCTGCCGAGCGCGACCAACCCGGGCGCCTACGACCGCCGCGCCGCGTCCGCCCGGCGCGGCATCGCCGCCCGTCTCCGCGTCCCGACGCCCGAGGGTGTCCACGTCCTTCGCCGCGACGACGGCCCTCTCGCCGTGCTCGCCTCCGCGCGCGATCGGGC
>JAYTCP010000306.1:0-3956 GCA_043736435.1 Planctomycetia bacterium
CTCCACCTCGCGCACGTGCGCGCCAGCATCGACGTCGCCGCCGACGGCACCACCGAGATCGGGCGCGCCTCCGCGCCGTCGGCGTCCGGCGGCGGCGAGGCGCCGGCCTCTCCGGCGGCGGCGCACCTCGCCGAGGCGCGGCGTTTGCTCGACGCCGACCCGCACCAGGCGCTGCGCGCCGTGGATGAGGCGTTCAAGAGCCGCCCCGGGTTCGAGGAGTGGGCCATGGCCTACCGCACCCGCCTCGAGGCCCTGATCCGGCTCGGCGAGACCGCCGAGGCCGCGCGGACCTACGAGCGCTACCGCGCGAAGCTGCACGAGCGCAGCCGCATCGACCGCCTCGAGGAGCTCCTCCTCGACGCGTCCGGGCCCATGGCGGAGGTCTTCGACGCCCCGGCCCTCGAGGCCGAGCTCGTGGATCTCTACGAGTCGATGCCGGGCCGGGAGCGGCAGTTCGTCGAGGTCGCGACGTCGCTCGGCGGACGTCACGCGGCCGTCGGGACGCCCGAGGCGCTCCACAAGGCCGTGGGCCTCCTGCGCGAGGCGATCTCCCGCGGCGGCGACGAGGCCCGCGGGCTGTGGGAGGACGTGAGCGCCCGAGCGCGCGCGGCCGGCATCTCGGTGGACGGCCCCGTCCCCGAGGAGCTCAAGGCGCGCATCCAGGCCGGCGGCACGACGCCGAAGGTCGTGGTGGTCGGCGGCGACGAGGCCAGCCGGCCCCACGCCGCGCGCATGGAGGACCTAGGGCGGCGGCTCGGGTTCCAGGGCAGCCTGGTGCTCGGCGGCGCACGTCCGGCCCACCGCACGCTGGCCGACGTCGAGGAACAGCTGCGCGCGGGCGCGACCGCGGTGGTCCTGCTCCACACGGCGGGCCCCGAGCTCCGCGAGGGCGTGCGTCGCCTCGCGGCCGGCCTCTCCATCCCCGTGCGGGAGATCCCGTACGCCGGGGCCGCGAGCCTCGAGCCCGAGCTCTTGGGCGCGCTCGAAGACGCGATGCGCTAGGCGCGTTGTTCCCGAGTCGGCCCGGGCCCCCGGTGGCCCGGGCCGTCACGTGGATGCCCCACGCGGCGTCCTGGAGTCGGTTTCGTTCGCTTCATCGGAAAATCTTCGCTCTCCCGCCGCGTAGGCTCGCCCGCGGCTCCCGGAGGCCCCGTCGATGCAGTCGCAGCTCCAGAAGGACGTGTTCGCCGACCGGCGCCGCCGCCTGATGCTCAAGATGGGGGAGCGCAGCGCCGCCCTCGTCTTCGCAGCGCCCGAGTCGATCCGCAGCAACGACTCGCACTTCGACTACCGGCAGAACAGCGACCTCTGGTATCTGACGGGGTTCGGTGAGCCCGACTCGGCGCTCCTCCTGCGCCCCGGCCACGCCACGCACCCGATCGTGATGTTCGTCCGCAAGCGGGACCGCGAGCGCGAGACGTGGGACGGCATCCGGGCCGGGGTCGACGGCGCGAAGGCCGAGTTCGGTGCGGACGAGGCGTACCTCGTCGAGGAGCTCGACGCGAAGCTCCCCGAGCTGCTCGAGGGCACCGACCGCCTCTACTACGCGCTCGGGCTCTACGCCGACCGCGACACCCAGGTCGTCCGGGCCCTGGGCAAGGTGCGCGCGATGGCGAAGCGGGGGAAGCGCGTCCCGCGGGAGGTCGTCGATCCCACGGGCCTCCTCCACGAGCAGCGCCTGCGCAAGTCCGCGCCCGAGCTCGAGGCGATCCGTCGGGCGTGCAAGGTCTCGGCCGACGCGCACGTGCGCGCCATGCAGGCCACGCGGCCCGGTCGCGGCGAGTGGGAGATCCAGGCCGAGGTCGAGTACGCGTTCAAGCGCTCGGGCGCGAAGGCGCCGGGGTACACGACGATCGCGGGATCGGGCGCCAACGCCTGCATCCTCCACTACGTGACGAACGACCGTCGGATGGAGGCGGGCGACCTCCTCCTGCTCGACGCGGGGGCCGAGGTGGGCTACTACACCGGCGACGTCACCCGCACCTGGCCCGTCTCGGGCACCTTCACGGGCCCCCAGCGCGAGATCTACGACCTCGTGCTGCGGGCGCAGCAGGAGGTGATCGCCCTGGTGAAGCCCGGGCTCCCCTGGACGGCGATGCACGAGAAGGCGGTCGAGGTCCTGACCCAGGGCATGATCGACCGCGGGATCCTCACGGGCACGCTCGAGAAGGCCATCGAGGAGAAGGCGTTCCGCCCCTGGTACATGCACAGCACCGGGCACTGGCTCGGGATCGACGTGCACGACGTGGGTGCGTACTACGACGAGCCCGAGAAGCCGCGGGTGCTCGAGCCGGGGATGGTCTTCACGGTGGAGCCGGGGCTCTACTTCCCGGCCGACGCCCCCGGCGTCCCCGAGCGGTACAAGGGCATCGGCGTCCGCATCGAGGACGACATCCTCTGCACCGAGACGGGCTACGAGAACCTCACGAAGGACGCCCCTCGCGAGCCCGAAGAGATCGAGGCCATGGTCGGCACCGGGCCGTAGCCGGGGGCGGGGCGGCACCGATGCGCCCTGCCCGTCGCGGGCGACGGCCTCGTCATGGCAGGATGCGCGCCATGCGCGCCTCCCTCCGTCTGCTCGCCCCGTGCCTCGCCGTCGCCCTCCTCATGCCCGCCTGCGGTCGTCGCGATCCGGGAGGCGGTTCCCAGGACCTCTGGGCCTCGAGCACCATCAAGCTGGCGAAGGATCGCGGCAAGCTCGTCGTGCTCATGGAGGCCCAGTTCAAGCCCTTCACCTACAAGGAGGCGGGCGAGCTCAAGGGCTTCGACGTCGACCTGGGCCGCGAGATCGCCGCGGAGCTGAAGGTCGACGTTGAATTCCGCGAGCGTGCCTTCGACCTCCTCGCGGGCGAGCTCGTGGAGGGCAAGGGCGACCTCGTGATCTCGGGGGTCACCGCGACCCCCTACCGCGCGCTCACCTGCGCGTTCTCCGAGCCGTACTTCCTCACGCGGACGATCGCGCTCCTCTCGACGAAGCGGGCGGGCGACGTGAAGACCCTCGCCGACCTGAATGCGTCCTCGCGCCGGATCATCGCGCAGAGCGGCAGCACGGGTCAGGTGGCCGCCAAGCGCCATCTCCCGAAGGCCGAGCTCGCGACGCTGGACACGGAGAGCCTCTGCGCGCTCGAGGTGGCCCAGGGACGCGCGGACGCGTTCATCTACGACGAGTACCAGGTGCGCGAGCAGGCGAAGCAGCACCCGGACACGACCCGCATCCTTGACGAGACGCTGTCCATCGAGCCGTACGCGATCGAGCTGCGTCGCGGCGACCCCGAGAGCCGCGACTGGCTGAACCTCATGATCCAGCTGATGAAGCGCGACGGCCGCCTGGCCGCGCTCTACGCGAAGCACCTTCCGGGCATCCCCGTGCCCTCCGAGTTCCGCCCAAACTGACCAAGAGTAACCAAAGGTGTCAGACACAAACGATCACTTCTCGGGCCATCCGAACCTCCAGAACTGCAGCTTTGTGTCTGACACCTTCGGTTACTTCATCGCCAGACGCGTGAAGAACTGCTCGCTTGTGTCTGACACCTTCGGTTGGTGCTGACCTTGCCGAACGCACCCCTCGATCCCCTGCCCCCGCCGCCCCCGGGAATCCCGGACCGGGTCGTGCGCGCCCTCGTCACCGTCGCCCTGCTGGGAGGAGCCGTGCTCTTCCTGGCGCTCAACGGCCCGCGGGACGGGTGGGCGTGGTCGCGCGTGTGGGGGGATGCGAACCACGCGGGATGGCGGCCCCTGTTCGTCTCGGCTCTGGGCAAGACCCTGCTCGTGAGCCTGGGGGCCCTGCTGCTCTCGCTGATCTTCGGGGGGCTCGGGGGGCTGGCCCGGCTGTCGCCGCGCCCGGCGATCAACCAGATCGCGGTGGTCTACGTCGAGGTGGTGCGGGGCACGCCGCTCCTCGTCCAGATCTTCCTGGCCGTCTACTGCGTCGGCTACTCGATCGGGCTCGACGGCGA
>JAYTCP010000307.1:0-1923 GCA_043736435.1 Planctomycetia bacterium
GCGAGGAACGCCGCGGGGACGCTCGCGGCCACGAAGGGGAGGAGCGCGCGTCCGCGCACGGCGCCGCGTCGTGCGTGCCCCACGAGCCCGGCGGCCGCAACGAGGCCGACGATCGGATAGGACGTCGCCTTCGCCACGGTGAACGGGAGGCCCACGACGCCCTGGAGGAGGGGGATCGTCAGGATGGAGCCGCCGCTGCCGAGCAGGCCGAGGGAGATCCCCACCGCGACCGCGGCCGGCCAGGCCGCCGCGGGCACGACCCAGGCGGCCGCGGGCAGCCAAGCGGCCGCAGGCAAGCCGACGCCCAAGGGGGGGAGCCTCACCGCATCGGCGTCCGGGACTGCGGTCCGAGGTAGTAGAGCCCGGTCGTCTTCTTCCGGGATCGCCGGGCGAGCCCAGACATGCCGAGCGCCACGCCCCCCACGCCCATGAGCCCGCACAAGAGGCTCCACATCGGGTGCACGAGCAACGCAAGCACGCACCCGGCGACGCACAGGAGCCCCGCGCCGAGCAGGAGCTGCGCGATCCCCTCGGACACGAACCCGCCGGTCGCCGCCGCGCCCATGCCCGGCGGGGCCACCACGGGGCCCGCGTTCGTGGCCGGAGCCTCCCGCTCGGCGGCGGTCTCGAGCCCGGCCGAGGACTCGGTCGTGCCCTCCCGGTTCGCCGCGAGGATCTCGGGGGCGTTCTTCTGGACGATGCGCGGATCGGCCGCCCAGCGCACGAGGAAGTTGTCCCGGTCCTTCTCGCGCATCCAGCGGTTGCCGCGCTTCTCGGCCTTGATCGTGGAGCGCGATCGCCCCATGTCGTCGTGGCCGGGATGGACCACGGTCTCGTCGGGCAGCACCTCGAACAGCCGCTGGATCGTGTCGTAGGCCGCGCCCCCGTCGGCCCCGGGCGCGTCGCGCACGCCGATGGTCCCGACGAGGAGCGCGTCGCCCGTGAAGAGGACGAGCGGCCCCTGCAGCACGATGTGATCGGCGGACACGCCGGGCGCGGCCCGCACGCGCAGCACCTGCTCGCCCAGCGGCAGCTCGTCGCCCTCGGACACGCGCCGCGTCGCGATGCGGCTCTCGGCCGACAGGGACATGACGATCTCGGCCCCCGTGCGCTGATGCAGCGCGGCGGCGCCCGACAGGTGGTCGCCGTGCGTGTGCGTGTCGACCACGGCCCGCAGGTTGGCCCGGCGCGAGGACACGACCCGCAGGACATCGCCCACCTGGTCGAGCACCGGGTCGACGACGATCGCGTCGCGCGAGTCGGGATCGATCACGACGTAGGACCGGCACCCGGACGGGTGGAGGAGCGGGTGGACCTCGAAGGGGACGGCGGACTTGGGCACTTCGGGGGCGATGGTGCCACGCGGGAGGGACGGGCGCCCACCGGGGCCGACCCCCGCGGCCGACGACGGATGCTCCTACGGGACCGGCAGCGCCCGGACGGTGACGCTCGCGGACTTCGCCGTGGATCCCGCGCCGCGGTCCACGCGCACCACGTAGAGGCCGTAGGCGAGCACGGTCTCGACGCGGGGCCCGTCTCCCGCCTTCACGTCCCATCGGACGGCGCGTTCCGCATCGGGTGCGTCCGTCGACGACGCCTCCACGGGCCCCGGAGGGCCAAACGAGGCCTTCACGGTCTCCCCCGCGGGCGGCTCGATAAGGATCTCGAGGCGCGCGGGCTCGAGGAGCCGCACCCGCCGGACGAGGACCCCGTTCTCGAAGGGGAACGATCCCTCGAGCAGGAAGCCCGACGGGGCCGGACGCGCGGGGGCCACGACGGGCCGCTGCGCGAACCAGACGGTGCCCCCGGCGGCGAGGAGGAGCAGCGCGAGACCGAGGAGGAGGTCCCTCGGGGAACGGCGGGGGGCGGCGGGGGTGGGGTCGGCCATGGCGTCACCGAGGAGAACGGGGGGAAGTGGGTGGC
>JAYTCP010000308.1:0-7426 GCA_043736435.1 Planctomycetia bacterium
GGTCGAAACCGGGTGCTTTCCCGTGGCGGCGCGTGGCGCCGGGTGGCGGAAGGCCCCTCGCGCATTCCGCACGCGAGAGGCCCCTATCGTTCGCTTTTCGATACTTTGGAGTGGTGCGCGGTGAGGGAGTCGAACCCCCAACCTTCGGATCCGTAGTCCGATGCTCTATCCAATTGAGCTAACCGCGCAGGATGGCGAGGGAAGGTACCCCCGTGCGGCAGGGGTGGCAAGCCTGGGCATGCCCTCCCTGCGGAGCGACGAGATCGGGACGCGGCCCCCGTCGTGCCCTCGTCCGGGCCCGAGAGCCCACGAATCCGCGGACCGCCGACGGGGACGGGATCCACGGGATGAACCTGCGGAATCCGGCCCCCGGTGGCGCGCGGGGCGCGAATCGCGGAACTCCGCGCCGGCGCAGGCGTTGGGACGGCGCGCGCGGGCGGGGAGCGCGAGACGATTTCCGGTGATCCTGGCCCCGAAAGTTTCTAGGATGCGGGGCTCATCGCGATGGTCCGTGCATGGAGCGCGGCGCGGTGACGGCCAAGAGCAGGGGCGCGCGGACGGTCCGCGGTCGAGCCGGCCTCCCATGCCGTGCTCCCGTCGTCCGCCCCACACGTCGCGACCCGCCCGCGGGTCTCGGAGTCCTTGCCTCCATGGACCGCATCGTCCTCGCCTTCTCCGGGGGGCTCGACACCTCCTTCCTGGCCCTCTGGCTGCGGGAGACCCTGGCCGCGGACGTCGTCACCGTCTGCGTCGACACGGGGGGCTTCACCCCCACCGAGCTCGACAAGGTGGCCGCGCGCGCCCGCGACCTCGGGATCCGCGACCACCGCACCATCGACGGGCGCAACGAGGTCTACGAGCGCTTCGTGTCCTACCTCATCAAGGGGGACTGCCTGCGCGGCGGGGTCTACCCCATGTGCGTGGGCGCCGAGCGCGTCGTCCAGGCGGAGGCGACGGTGAAGGTCGCGCGCCAGGTCGGCGCCAAGGGGATCGCCCACGGCAGCACCGGTGCCGGGAACGACCAGGTGCGGTTCGACGTCGCCATCAAGGCGATGGCGCCCGAGCTCGAGATCCACGCGCCCGTGCGGGAGCTCAACTGGAGCCGCGAGCAGGAGACGGCCTACCTCGCGGAGCGGGGCATCCACGTCGCTCCGAGGACGACGGCGTACTCGATCAACGTCGGCCTCTTCGGCACGACGATCGGGGGCAGGGAGACCCACGACGCGTGGGCCATGCCGCCCGAGGACGCGTACACGATGACGGTGCCGGTCGACAAGGCCCAGGCGAGCGCCGAGGAGCTCGTGATCTCGTTCGAGGCCGGCCTGCCGACGGCGATCGACGGCGTCGCCATGGACGGCGTCACGCTCCTGCGCACCCTCGCCGAGCGGGCGCGCCCCCACGGCGTCGGCCGCGGCATCCACGTCGGCGACACGATCCTCGGCCTCAAGGGACGCCTCGCCTTCGAGGCCCCCGCCGCGCTCGTCGTGATGAAGGCGCACCGCGAGCTCGAGAAGCTCGTCCAGACCAGGCACCAGGGCCAGTGGCGCGAGTCCGTCGGCCAGTGCTACGGCGGCATGCTCCACGAGGGCCTCTACTACGACCCGGTGATGCGCGACCTCGAGGCGTTCCTCGACTCCGTCAACGCCCGGGTCACCGGCGACGTCCGTGTGCGCATGCACCGCGGCAACCACGACGTCGTCGGGATGCGCTCCCCGCACAGCCTCTTCGACACGAAGGTGGCGACCTACGGCGAGGGGGCGAAGGCCTGGACCGGCGCGGACGCCGCCGGGTTCTGCAAGATCTTCGGCGTCCCGTCCATGCTCGCGTCCCTGCGGGACCGGAGGGTCTCTTCGTGAAGATTCGCGCCCACAAGCTCGGCAGCGTCGTCTCCCGCCTCAACCTCGACCACGAGGTCGAGATCAGCCGGATGTGCGAGGCACGTTCGGGCCAGGTCGTCGTCGTCCGCGCCCTCGAGGAGAAGCGCGTCTACGACCAGCTCGAGCTGGTCTCCGGCCGCATGGCCCACGTGGGCAAGGGCGACGTCATCGTCGGGGCGCTGGGACGCCGCGACGCCCTGCGCGGCTTCCAGGGCATCGTGCCGGCGCAGGTGCGCGCCGGCGACACCCTCCACCTGCTCAACCTCGGCGGCGTCATCGGGCAGGCCGTCTCGGAGAACCGCGACTTCGGGCACCCGCTGCGCTGCGAGGTGCTCGGGATGGCGGTGAAGGACGGCAAGGGCATCAACATCGCCGACGCGGCCCTGCCGACGGCGGAGCACATCTCGCCCGACGAGTGCCCGCCGATCATCGTCGTCTCGGGCACGTGCATGAACGCCGGCAAGACCGTCGCCTGCTGCGAGATCATCGCGAAGCTCACGGCGCGGGGCTACGCGTGCGCGGGCCTCAAGATGTCGGGCGTCGCGTGCCAGAAGGACCTCCTCAACATGGAGGACCACGGGGCGCTCGCGACCCTCTCCTTCCTCGACTGCGGCCAGCCCAGCACGGCGGGCATGACCGACGTGGCGCCGATCGCGAAGGGGCTCCTCAAGGCCATCGCCGGGGAGACGCGCGAGGACCTCGACGTCGTCGTCGTCGAGATGGGCGACGGCATCATCGGCGCCTACGGCGTGCGCTCGGTGCTCGAGGACCCGGAGATCCGCGCGCTCTTCCGGGCCCACGTGCTCTGCGCGAACGACCTGGTCGCGGCCTGGGGCGGCGTCCAGTTCCTCAAGGGCATGGGCCTCGGCGTGGACGTGGTCGCGGGCCCCGCGACCGACAACGACGTCGGCATCCGCTACGTCACCAACGACCTCGGCATCCCGGCCGCGAACGCGCGCGTCGAGCCCGACCGCTTCGTGGACCTCGTCGAGCAGAAGGCGTTCGGGACGCTCCCGGCATGAGCCGGATCCGCGTCGCCATCGTCGGGGGCACGGGGTACGGCGGCATGGAGCTCGTGCGCTGGCTCCTCGAGCACCCCGACGCGACGATCACCGCGATCACGAGCCGCAGCGAGACGGGGTCGGTCTCCGACATCCACCCCCACCTCCGCGGGATGACCGACCTGCGATTCACCGCCGACATGGCGGTGGACCTCGCGACGCGCAACGACGTCCTCTTCTTCGCGACGCCCCCCGGCGTGGCGAGGAAGGAGGTGCCGGCCGTCCTCGCGGCGAGCCCCACCGTGAAGGTGGTCGACCTCAGCAACGACTGGCGCCTCGACGCGATGACGACCCCGGAGGACTGGGCGACCCGGCGCGACGCGCAGGTCCCCGACTGGCTGCCCTTCGCGGCCTACGGGCTCCCCGAGTGCGGGGGCCGCGCCGAGGTGCGCCGTCCCGGCTGCCGGCTCGTCGCCAATCCGGGCTGCCACGCCTCCGCGGCGATCCTCGCGCTCCACCCGCTCGCGCGCGCGGGACTGTGGCAAGGGCGTCCCCGCCCGTCCGTGGTGTCCGTGACCGGCTCCTCCGGCTCGGGCGCCACGCCCTCCCAGGGGACGCACCACCCGGAGCGCTTCGCGAACTTCCGGGCCTACAAGCCGCTCGCGCACCCGCACCAGCGCGAGATCGAGGCCGCGCTCACGACCTTCGGCGGCGCCCACGGGCCCGTCGTCGACTTCGTGCCGTGCTCGGGCCCGTTCTCCCGCGGCATCGGCAGCACCGTGATCGTCGACCTCGGCGCGCGCCTCGTCCGCGGCGCCGGCGACGACGCCGAGGCGCTCGAGGAGCCCGAGGCCCTCGAGCTGGTGCGCGCGGCCTTCCGCACGGCCTACGCCCAGGAGCCCTTCGTGCGGCTCGTCCCCGAGACGGCGGAGGTGCGGGCCGTCGCGTACACGAACCTCGCCGACGTCGGCGTCGCGGTGCGCGCGGGCACCGTCTGCGTCACCGTCGCGATCGACAACCTGGGGAAGGGCATGGCCGGCACCGCCGTCCAGAACATGAACCTCCTCTTCGGCCTGCCCGAGACCACCGGTCTCCGGCGCGCGGGGGCCGGCCTGTGAGCGCCGCGTCGAACCCTCGCCCGGGGGACGACCCCCGCGCCGCGCTCGAGCGCGCGATCGGGCCCCTGCCGCGGACGACGGCGGAGATCTGCGCCGAGGAGGACCGCTGGCAGGTCCCCACCTACTCGAAGTGGCCCGTGGCGATCGTGTCGGGGCGGGGCTGCGTCGTGACGGACGCGGACGGCCGCTCCTACCTCGACCTCTACGGAGGCCACGCCGTCGCGCTCGCGGGCCACTGCCATCCCCGCCTCGTCGCCGCCATCCGGGCGCAGGCCGAGCGGCTGCTCTTCTACAGCCAGGTCGTGCACAACGACGTCCGGGCCGCCGCCGCGCGCGCGCTGTGCGCGCTCGCGCCCGAGGGGCTCCGTCGCGTGTTCCTGTGCAACAGCGGCACCGAGGCGAACGAGACGGCGCTCAAGCTCGCGCGGAAGAGCACGGGCCGCATGCGGGTCGTCAGCCTGCGCGACGGCTTCCACGGCCGCACCCTGGGCGCCCTCGCGGCGACGGGGCTCGGGAAGTACCGCGACCCGGCCTACCCCATCCCGACCCCGCACGACTTCGTCCCCTACGGCGACCTGGGCGCGATGGAGTCCGCGATCGGCGCCGACACCGCCGCGGTGATCCTCGAGCCGATCCCCTCCATGGGCGGCATCCGCGTCGCGCCGAAGGCCTACTTCGAGGGTCTGCGCGCGCGCTGCACCGAGCGCGGCGCGCTGCTGATCTTCGACGAGGTCCAGACCGGTTTCGGCCGCACGGGGACGCGCTTCGCCGGGGAGAGCGTCGGCGCCGTGCCCGACCTGATCACCGGGGCGAAGGGCGCGGGCGGCGGCGTGCCCGCGGGTGTGGTGTTCGTGCGCGAGGACCTCGCCGCGAAGGTGAAGGTGGGCGAGCAGGGCACGACCTTCGGCGGCGGCCCGATCGCGTGCGCCTCCATCGCCGCCACGGCGAAGACCATCGTCGACGAGGACCTCCCCGGGAACGCGCGCCGCGTGGGCGGCGCCCTGCGCGCCGCCCTCGAAAAGGTGCCCGGCGTGGCGTCCGTCGCGGGCCTCGGGCTCATGCTCGGCGTCAACCTCGACCGCCCGGCGAAGGCCGTGATCGCCTCCCTCATCGAGAAGGGCTTCCTCACGGGCTCCTGCGAGGCGGTGCCGGAGCAGATCCGGCTCCTGCCCCCGCTCGTCCTCACCGAGGCCGAGGCGATGACGTTCGTCGCCGCCCTGCGCGAGGTCCTCGCGGCCTCCGCCCCCACGGCGGCCTCGCCCGGCGCCCGCCCGTGACGCGCCGCGCCGAGCCTCCCATGTCCGAGCCTCCCATGTCCGAGCCGCCGCTCCCGTTCCCGGACCGGTCCCTCCTCTCCCTGCGCACCCTGCCGCGGGCCGACTGGCTCCGCCTCCTCGAGGACGCCGAGGTCCTCGCGGGCCCGCGGGGCCGTGAGCCGCTCCTGCGGGGCAGGCGGCTCGGCATGGTCTTCTACAACTCCTCCCTGCGCACCCGCACCTCCTTCGAGGTGGGCTGCTTCGACCTCGGCGCGCACGCGGTCTACCTCCAGGTCGGCGGTGGGCTCTGGAAGCTCGAGCACCGCGACGGCACGGTGATGGACGGCGACGCCGCCGAGCACGTGAAGGAGGGCATCGGCGTCCTCTCGCGCATGCTGGACGGCCTCGGGCTCCGCACCTTCGCGGGCCTCGCCGACGCCGCGGACGACGAGCGGGACCCCGTGCTCCACGCCGTGGCCCGCGCGGCCTCGGTCCCGGTCCTCAACCTCGAGTCGGCGGTGGACCACCCCCATCAGGGCCTCGCCGACGCCATGATCCTGCGGCGCCGTCTCCGGCGTGCGAAGGCGCGGGTCGTCGTCCAGTGGGCGCCGCACGTGAAGGCCCTCCCGATGGCGGTGCCGAGCGCCGCGTGCCTCGCCTTCGCCCGCGAGGGTCACGAGGTGGTGCTCGCCCACCCCGAGGGCTTCGACCTCCCCGCGGGCGTCCTCTCCGACGCGAGGCGGCTCGCGACCGAGGCGGGAGGGACCTTCTCGGTCACGCACGACCGTGCGGCGGCGCTGCGGGGGGCCCGCGCCGTCTACGTCAAGGCGTGGGGCGCGTCGGGCGCGTACGGCGACCCGGAGGCGGCCGCGAAGGCCCGGGCCGCGCACGGCGCGTGGATGTGCACGGAGGCGTCCCTCGCCTCCACCGCCGACGCGATCGTGATGCACTGCCTGCCCGTGCGCCGCAACGTCGTCATCGCCGACGACGTCCTCGACGGGCCCCGGTCCGTGGTCCTCGAGCAGGGCGAGTGCCGCCTCCACGTCCAGAAGGCGACCCTGTGTCGCGCGATGGGAGTCCGCCCGTGAACGACATCACCCTCCTCAAGCAGGCGCTCCCCTACCTCCGCCACCACAAGAAGAGCACGATGGTGGTGAAGCTCGGGGGCGAGATCGCCGCCAACCGCGAGGCCCTCCGCTCCCTGGCGGAGGACGTCTCCCTCCTCACCCACGTCGGGATCCGGATCGTCCTGGTCCACGGCGGTGGCCCGCAGGCCACCGAGATGCAGAAGCGCCTCGGCCTCGAGCCGATTTTGGTCGGCGGCCGCCGCGTCACGGACGAGGCCACCCTCGACGTCGCGAAGATGGTCTTCGCCGGCAAGATCAACACCGACATCCTCTCGGCCCTGCGCGGCCAGGGCGTGTCGGCCGTGGGCCTCTCCGGCGTGGACGGCGACATCCTGCACGCGACGCGGCGCCCCCCCACCGACGTCGTCGACCCCGCCACCGGCGTCTCGCGGGTGGTCGACTACGGCCTGGTGGGCGACATCCAGGCCGTGGACGCCTCGCTCCTCCGCCTCCTGCTCGAGAACAAGTACGTCCCCGTGCTCGCCTCCCTCGCCTCCGACGGGGCGGGCAACATCCTCAACATCAACGCCGACACCGTGGCGAGCGTGCTCGCGAAGGACCTCCAGGCGAGCAAGCTCGTCATCCTGACGGGCGTCCCGGGCCTCCTGCGCGACCGGAACGACCCGGCGTCGCTCATCACCCGCATCACGACCGAGCAGGCGAAGGCCGCCATGAGGGACGGCACCGTGGCGGGCGGCATGCTCCCGAAGCTCAAGGCGCTGGTGGACGCGGTGGAGGGCGGCGTCGGCCGCGGCCACATCCTCTCGGGCACCCAGCCGGGCGCGATCCTCCTCGAGCTGTTCACGAGCGCGGGCTGCGGCACCCTGATCGCCGAGCCCCACGACCTCTCCGAGATCGTGGACGGCGGACCCCGGGGATGAACGAAGTCGTCCGTCTCCTCGCCGAGCTCGTCCGCATCCCGTCGGTCTCCGGCGAGGAGGCCGCGGTCCAGGGCGCGGTCCTCGCGTGGCTCGCGGCCCACGGGGTCGAGGCGAGGGCCGTGGGACGCAACGTCCTGGTGATCTTCCAGGGGGCGCCGGGGGCCGA
>JAYTCP010000309.1:0-5457 GCA_043736435.1 Planctomycetia bacterium
CGCGAGCGACGGGGACGCGCTCGAGCGCCTGGGGCGCTACGTGACGCGGCCCGCGCTCGCGACGGGCGCGGTGACCCTTCGCGACGACGGCCGCGTGGAAGTCGCCACCCCACCCGACCCGCGTACGGGGGCGAAGGGGGTGGTCTTCCGATGTACTCGAGGCTCACGGCTGCGTTCGCCGCGACCGCGGGATCCTTGTGGTCGAGGAGCCCCGAGAGGGGCACCGCCGCCGCCACGAGTCCGTCGCGCCCGAGCCCGCGGACGAGCAGCACGAGGACGCCGGCGTACCGGGTGCGGTCCGAGAGCAGCGCGATCGCCGGCCCCGTGCAGTCCCCGTTGCGATCGGCGGACAGGAGTTGCGCGAGCGCCCGCTCGCTCGTCGCCCCCGCGCTCGCGACCAGGGCCACCCGCTCGGCGATCCAAGCGGCCCGCGCCTCGCCGCCGTCGGGAGCCGCGTCCGACTTCGCGGGCGGCGGCTCCTCGGCCGCGGACGGCACGGTGGCCCCGGCACCGAGCCAGATCGTGAGGACCACCGCCGGACCGACGAACCGTCTCATCGCGGGCGCTCCGTGAACGGTGCGTGCTCGGCCCAGAGTATCGCGCCCCGGTGGCGCCCGCGCAACGACGACCGCAGGAAGCGAGTGAGAGGCGCCTTGCATCGGCGGTCGCACCGTCGGGTCTTGGGGGCGGCGGGGGCCGGGGAGTGGGGGAGAAGCCCGCGCCAAGCACCTCCAGAGCACGGCCGAGAGCGCCCGAGCCCGTTCGTCTCCCGCTCCGACGGTAGTCGAAGGCCGTATCACCTGTCTCGTGCTGGCGCGCGCACGACCGGGGGGCGATACTGCTTCGTATGCATCCCTTTTGGAGAGGTGGGTGGATGCGAGCGACCGGCGGTCGAACCGTCCCGAGGGTGCTGGCCCTCTTTGCGCTTGCCCTAGCCGCCCTCTTCATCTGGGCGGGGTGTGGGACGGAGCCGCCCGTGGTGTACGTCACCCACGTCGTCGAGACGCCGGAGGGGACGACCTTGCAGCTGCCCGTCACGTACCCGGAGCGCGCGGTCATGGCCGTTGCCCGCCATCGGCCGAGCGGCACCGTACGGATCCTCCGGATCGAGGCGGTGTTCCGTCCCGCCCGGCTGCGCATCGAGCGCGCGGGCACCGACGAGGAGGGGTTCCTGTGGGTCTCCGGCTGCCTCGACCTCGCCTTGCCGCCCGAGGCGACGGCGACCCCTCTCCGGTTGGTGTACGGTCCCCGGGTCCGGCTCCGCCTCCGCACCGACGGGGAGGTCCCCGCCAAGCCGTACCAGCTCCAGCTCTCGGTGCGCGCCCGGGTCCCCCTCGATTCCGGCGAGGCCGGCCTGCGCGAGGCGAGTCCCTCCGCGGCCCTGAAAGCGTGGTTCCGGGGGAGCGGGGGATTCCCTGTCGCTGGCTGGGCCAACCCCTCGATCTCGGGCTCGCCCGAGGTCGAGGTCCACTTCAGCCGCCCCGGCGCGCACCACGTGCGCTTCATGATGGCCCACGTGGAGCGGTCCACCTCGGGCACCGTCACCTCCTCGACCCCGGTTCGCGACGCGGATCTCACGATCGACGTGCAGGACGGCGTCGCGGACCAGACGATCGACCTCGAGGTTCCCGGCTCGACCCTCCGCGAAGCGCTGAAGTCGCTGGGGCACGCGAAGTAGTCGGCGACGGCCGCCCGAGGGCTTCTCGTACTACGTTCTGTAAGTCTTGCAGCACCACTCGGCGGTCGGCACGATTCGCCCGGTGCGTCCCCAGGCTGCGGTCGGGAGTACCGAACGCAACCGATCGGCACGCTGGATGGGGTGCGGAGGGCACATGACGACGACCATGGCTGCCGGTGCTCGGCCGCAGGCCGAGTACGCCGTGCCGAGCTGGCGCAGGCACGGCGAGGCAGACCGTACTCCTGTGCGCGAGGAGGAGGAAGCTGCCTGAGCGCCCCCAGCCGGCGCGCCGTACGTCCGCGGTGTCTGAAGACTTCCGAAACGCGCCACTAGCGGCGATGGACCTTGAACAGCACGGAGGGCGTCAGCTCGAACCCGGGCACGGCGGTGGAGGACAACGTGTCGTCGCCCGAGGCACGTCGGTGTCCGGAGGCGTCGTCCACCTCGATCGTTCGGTTGTCCGCGTCGACGATCCACACCTCGGCCACGCCCGCTTCGAGCAGGTGCTTCCGCTTGATCTCCCGGTCTCGGCGTTCCGTGGACGGGGAGAGGATCTCGACGGCGAGGAGCGGGATGCCCACGTCGCGCACGTTCCATGCCGGAATCGACCGGAGCACGAGAACGTCGGGCTGGTAGACGTTGAGCTCGTCGACCACCACGTCGGACGGTGCGGCAACGACCAGGTCCTCATGCACCCACGCGAGGAGCCGTGACACGATTCGGGTGGAGAGCGCCTGGTGCCCATACGTCGGCGCCGGCTCCTTCACGAGGAAGCCCTCGACGAGCTGCGCCGGGAACCCTTCGGGGAGGCGGTCGTAGTCCGCACGTGTGAACGCGGCGTCCATGATTTTCATACGTATACATCGCCACGTTGCTGCCCGTGGTCACACAATCCGGCACAGCACCGGGGGGCATGGTCCGGTCCTGCCCCCGCGAATCGCAGCGTCGGGCGAGTACACTCGCTCCCGTCCCGGAGCGCCAGCATGGTCGACGTGCAGATCCGCATGGCCGTGGCGGAAGACCTCTCCTGGCTTGTTTCCCACGACCGTCGGATCCCGCCCGAGGTTCAGGCAGCGAAGGTGAGTGCGCAGGAGGTTCTCCTCGCGGAGAGGGGAGGCCAGCGCGTGGGCCTGCTCCGTCTCGACTTCCTCTGGTCCAAGCAGGCCTACATCGACCTCCTCTGGGTGCTCGAACCGCACCGGCGCATGGGAGTGGGGAAGGCGTTCCTGCGGTTCCTGGATGTGCACCTGAGCGGACTCGGATGCCGGACTCTCCTCAGCTCCTCCCAGGTGGACGAGCCCGAGCCGCAAGTTTGGCACCGGCGCGTCGGCTTCTCGGAGTGCGGCGTCCTCACGGGGATCAACGAGGGATCCGTGGGCGAGCTGTTCTTCCGCAGGCGCGTGGGCGATCCGATTCCCTGACGAGCCCGACGTGGGGACGTACGGCGCCATCCCGAGTCGCGTACCATGGAGCCCCCCTTTGGAAGACCCGTGAAGAAGCGAAGGCCGCATGACGGCGTGTACGCCCGCATCTCCCACTCGCGCACCCATGGGGTGGGCGTGCAGGCGATCCGGGACATCCCGGGGAGGACCCTCGTGTTCCGCGGCGAGAGCGAGCGCGTCGTCTGGGTGTCGCGCGCCGCGGTGCGGAAGCTGCCCACGGAGATCCGCCGGCTGTACGAGGACTTCGGCATGGTCTCTGGGGACCGGATCGGCGTGCCGCCGACGCTGAACATGCTGTCGGTCGGGTGGTACGTCAACCACTCCGACCGCCCGAACGTCGTGGCGGGCGACGACGGCCGCTTCCGGACCTTGCGCCGGATCCGGAAGGGCGAGGAGCTGACCGCCGACTACAAGACGTTCACGGACGAGGCGCTCCCGTTCGAGCAGAGGCGATCACGCCGCACCCCAGAGGAGCCGCGGACACGCGGGCGAGCGCGGAGCTGAACGCACGGGTCACACCCGCGCGCCACCGCGACTCGACCGCGACCTGGCGCCCGCAGCCGCCTTCCTCCTCCCCCGCGCCCCCTCCTCCTCCTACTTGATCGTGGCGGGCACGGTCTGGATCGACGCGTTCCCCGCCAGGTCGGTGACCATGAAGCCTACGTTGAAAGCGCCCGCGGGGAGCCGCTCGTAGACGACGGACAGGGCGGCCGGGTCGGTGATCGTCAAGATCTCGGTCTCGTCGTCGGACGCGACCAGGTCGAGCTCGCCGTCCGCCTTGAGCTGGACGTAGACCGCCCGGAGCGCGTCCCCCTCGTCGAGGTCGAGCTCGCGCGGCCCTTCCTCCTCGAACGCGACGGCGTAGACGAACTCGCCGCGGAGGCCCTGCGGGGTGTCGTCGAGCAGGAAGGTGAGCGACACGTCCACCCAGTCCTCCGTGCCGGCGAAGCGGACCTGCCCCGGGACCTCGGCGAGGATCTCGCCCTCCTCGTCGCCTTCGTCCCCCTCGTCGAAGCCCGTGATCGGGACGATGACGTGCTGGTCCCCCTGGGCGAGCGCGAACCAGCCTCCGTCCCACGTCTCCGACAGCGCACCCTCCTCGCTCGCATCGGTCGGGATGGAGCCGACGACGATGGGGCCCGCCTCGCTTGGGACCACGAGGACGAAGCTCGTCTCGTCGACGTCGTCGGTGTCCGCGATCTTCGCGGTGAGCGTGAGCGTGCTGCCGGGGGCGAGCTCCTGGCCGGAGGCCTGCGGCGCGGGCAGCTCGGGACGGGTCGCGTCGCCGTCGGCGAGCGTGCCGAACGCGCGGACGGCGCCGCCCCACCCGGAGGCCTTCGCGAATGCGAGGCCGTCGTAGACGGCGGGAAAGGCCTTCGCCGAGCGGGGGAAGTAGATCGAGAGACCGTGGGCGGCGGGGCGCGCCGAGCCGCGGATCCCGTACGCGACGGCGGCGGCGACGGCCTTCGTGACGCCGTCGGCGGCCGCGTGGGCCCCGGCCGCGTCGGACTTGGCGAGGTGCGCGGCGAGGTCGACCAGGTCGAACAGCGCCATCCCCTCGACGGATGGGTCGGCGTTGCGGCCGTACTCCTCGGCCTTCGCGCGCGCGCGCGCGACCGGCAGCCAGGCCGCGCGACCCTGGGCCACGAGGCCCTTCGAGAGCGCGGCGGCGAGCGCGGCGGTGGCCTTCACCACGGCGTCGACCTTCCGCAGGTCCACCACCGACAGGGTGACCGTCGTGCCCACCGAGGGGTCGACGACGTCGGGCGGCTTCGCGAAGGAGGCCTGGAAGGTGTCGGCGATCACGCGGCCGAGCGCGAAGCCGTCCATCGTGGGGGTCTCCTCGAGCGCCTTCAGCGTCTCCGCGTAGTCCCAGCCGGTCCCGGGCTCGAGCTCCTCGCTGGCGACGAGGGTCTTCGCGTACGGCACCATCGCGTGCGCGACCTCGAGGTTCGCCATCACGCACGCGTCGAAGCCCAGGAGCTCGAACGCGCCGTGCTCCTTCGTGAAGCCGGCGAGGGCCTTGCCGAGCTCCTCGAGGTCGAGGAAGTCGTCCTCGTGGGAGTCGTCCGAGCAGATGCCCGGCCACGACATGCCGTGGTCGCCGAGGATGAGCCCGTATCGGCGCGCGGGGAAGCGCGCGACCCCTTCGGACAGCAAACGGGCCAGCGTGGCCGGGTCGCCCAGGTTCGTCTCGCCCCAGTCGGCGAGGGCGACGAGCTTTCCCTTCTCCACGTGGCAGAGCTTCGCCGTCGCCCAGTCGTCAAGGCCGCCCACGGCCGCCCCGGAGTACGGATCCTCGCCCGACGCGTGCCGATCGATCAGCGCCACGACCTG
>JAYTCP010000310.1:0-6295 GCA_043736435.1 Planctomycetia bacterium
CAGGGGGCATCGTCCACCGCGGTTGCGGGGCGACGGATTCGAACAGCGACCGGGTCGGGGAGGTAGGCGACCGGCACGCGCAGCGTGACGAGGCGCCACGGGGGTCAGGGCGAGCGAAGCGAGCCCGGCTAGGGGGGCGCAGCCCCCCGAGCAATGAACTGCGGGCCCGCGCGAGCGCAGCGAGCGCATCCCCGAGGACGGCGCCGCGCCGCCCGCAGGGGCTACAGAGCCCCCTCCTGAAGACACGTCGCCAAGGGCGGCGCCCGCGCCACGTCCCCGAGCACCGCCACCGCCCAGTCGCCGCGGTCCCCCCCCGACCGCGCGCGGCTCTCCCGCTCGCGGGCGCACGCCCAGGTTCGAATCCAGTCGCCCCGACCACTCGAACGCCGGCGCTTACACCGCCGGGAGTCCCCCGGGCGGGCAGGCGGCGCCGAGCTGGTCCGCGCAGCGGGGCACGCCGCCGATAGCGAGCTGGGGGGCAGGACGGCACGCGGGATGGGGGTGACCCTCGGGGCGGAGGGATACCGCCCGAGGGGCGCAAAGTGGCATGTGCAGACGCTCGCGAGGGGGTCGCGAGGAAGCGAGGACTTTCCCCCGCTCCGCGGTTCC
This sequence comes from Planctomycetia bacterium, assembly GCA_043736435.1. GTDB lineage: Bacteria > Planctomycetota > PLA2 > PLA2 > JAEUHO01 > JAYTCP01. Next base: position 610 of record JAYTCP010000310.1, read on the forward strand.
ACCCCTCAAACTAGAGTCCGCGCCACCGCGTCGATGGCCTTCAGCCCGTGACCGAAGCGTGCCATGGCCTCGCGGTGCCGCTCGAGTTCGCCGTAGGGCAGGTAGCGCACGCCGAGCTCAGAGATCCGCCGGAACGCCGGACGCTGAATCTGCGCCCGCACTTGTTCCTCGCGATCGTCGGGCGCGACGAGGAACAGCCCCCGCGTGGGCTGTTCGGCGCTGCCGAGCGCCAGGTCGAGCAGGCGCACAATGCCGGAGTAGATCGACGTCGTGTGCTCGACCTCGAAGGCAGCCGCGACACGCTGGTCGCCGCCGATCCAGAGGACGTCGATGAGGCGCACGGCCTCGGCGCCGGGAGCCGACTCGACCGAGGGCGGCAAGACGTCGAGGCACCCGTCACTCAAGTGGCCGGTGCCGCACGGTCGACCGCGGTCGTTCGCAGCGATCCAGACGCCAAAGCCGAGCGCCCTTCCAAGATCGCGCAGCCAACCTTGGACCTGCGTGTGCGTGCGGTCTCCCTCGCGCGCCACTTCGAGCGCCTTGCGCGCCCTCGCGTCCTCCTCGCGCACGCGAGCGAGGTCCTCTTCCCACGCGGCCCGCGCCGCCGTGTCGTCAACAAGAGGGGGCGCCGTGTATCGGCCGCTCCCGACATCGAAGAGGAGACCCGCGATGGCGCCGAGATCGTTGGAGAGGATGTCTCGGAACCGCTTGTTGAGGTCGAGCACGCCGGATCGCATTGCGAGGTAGTCCGACCACCTGCCCAAGCGCACGCGGGCTCCGGTGAGGGCGTTGTAGCCGTTCACGATGGCCGTGTTGGTGGGCGGGACGAGCGTCGGGTGCAGGAAGTAGAGCAGGTTCGCGGCAGCCGGTCCGAGGCCCTTGATCGCGTGCGAGTCGAGTTGGTGAATCGCGGCCAAGACCGCAGCCTCCGTGTCGCAACAGGCGCACGTCTTGAGGAACCGACCGAACGACGCCTGGTTGTCGCGGCTCTCGTAGATGTCGGGAATCCGGAGCTTGGGCTTCCAGAGGAAGGCGTGGTCTGCACCCTTGAACATCTGGCGCTGCTCGGCGATGGAGCCCACGACGGTCTCGAGCGAGGAGCCCTTGTAGACGTTTCCAAACGAGCCGGCCTCGATCTCCGAGACGACCTGAGCGATCCCGCGCCGGATCGATCGGAAGTTCTTGAGCCGCGCCTCCCATAGGAACCAAGTCCGGTAGGTGGCCCCGGCGTCATCACGCCAGCGCGCGATCAGCATTCGGATCGCGTCGTGCGACATGGGTCTCCTCCTGCTGCGGCCAGGAAGTCCCAGGGCCGCCGCAGGATCTTCGACGACTGGACACGGCGCGGCAAGGTGGCACTTCGTCGTCGCGCCTCAACCCCAGTTGCTGACGACCGCCGCCGATGCGGGAGCAATGGAGCGGGGTCGGCCCCGCTGGAAGCGGTGGCACGTCCAGACGCTGGCGCGGATCGTGGCGTCGAGATAGGCGTTCGGCGCGGATACGAACCTAGCCGCGTCCGCTCGAGGGTCGTGACACCCCGAGCTGCGCGTACTTCAATTCGGCCGACCCCGCTGCCGCTGACTGACGCGGCCCGGACGCTGCTGCGCCGAGCGGACTGCGCGGCCGCTGCGGCCGGGGCGGACGATGCCGGCGTCGGCACGTGACAGCAAGGGACTTTCGGGGGCTGGGCGGAGCACTCTCGCTCGCGCGCGCCAGGTCGGACCCCCGGCTGAAGCGTCGGCGCCTCGGAATTGCCGGGAGAGGGAGATACGGACTTCGTCGGAGGACGCGCGCGAGAGGTCGTGCACCTCGAACGCCACCTCGCCCGTGAGCGACGCGAGGCCGACCGCGCGGTCCCATTCGAGGGCGAACTCTCCCGCTGCTGCGAGGGCACGTTTCTAGGGGAGTACCTGGCGGTTGGGCGCTACCGCACGGAGCCCGAAACGGACTCCGGGCTCCGCTCAACCGCGAGTTCCCTGAGCGCCTTCCCCTCGCCTCGACGCGGCGTCCCATCGGCACGGACCCGGTGCGCGCCACGGCCGGGGTCTATGATCCCCCCGTGCCCCGCACCCTCCGCGTCGCCCTCGCCGCCCTCGGCCTGGCCGCGGTCGTCTATGGGGCCGCCAGCCTCACGGGCGGCTGGCTCGGGACGCCGCCCTGGTGGGTGGAGACGCACGCGACCGGGTCGGGGAGGTAAGCGACCGGCACGCGCTGCGTGACGAGGCGCCACGGGGGTCAGGGCGAGTGAAGCGAGTCCGGCTTGGGGGGCGCAGCCTCCCTAGCAAGCAATGAACTGCCGGCCCGCGCGAGCGCATCCCCGAGGACGGCGCCGCGCCGCCCGCAGGCGGCTACACAGCCGCTCCGGAAGAACAGCCCCTCGGGAAGAACCGCTCCTGTCTATCGCGACTTCTTCCCGAGCTTCGCCTTCCGCGCGACTGCCGCCGACGCTCCGCGGGTCGGCTTGCCCCGGGGCTTGCCGGGCTTACCGACGGCGCCGGCGATGTCAGCGACGGCTTTCGCGCCGGCCTTGATCGTGATCACCTTGGCGGCGGTGTTCGCGGCCTTCCGGAGGAGCACCGCACCGATGACCGCCCCGGCTGCCACGCCGGCGGTGCGGACAGGATGCTCCGTCACGACTTGCAGCAGGCTCTCCGCAGTGCGGCGGGCCGACTTGCGCATCTTGCTGACCATGAATCCGGTCTCCGAGCTTGTAGAGCGGGCGACTCGCCTCTTGGATGCCGATCGATGCGGATCGGCACGGTGAATTCGGAGATCTCGGCCGCGGGCGCTCCGCACCTAGCTGAGCATGGGGCCCGCCGGGCCTCGCGAGGGGTCTCATCGAACGTCGGCGGCGCGGCATCCAAGGCGAACGTCCTTCGGAGTCAATCCGCCATGACCGTCAACTCGCCGACCCCGTCTCCCCGCCCGTCGAAGCCTCGCCGCGGGCGCCGCCACACGTCTCACGCCCCGGGACCCGCTCCGGGGAGCGCCCCCGTCGTGCTGCCCAGGGTGCGTTCGGAGGAAGCGATGCTGGCGGCCCTCGATCGCGCGCAGACCGTCGCATCGGGGCGTCGCGTGGGCATCGTGGCGGAGAGGCGGGCGCGCTTCGTCGCGCCGTCCGGCATGTAGCGGAGCAGGCATGGCCGGGACGGCGACCGCGGCATCCAATCCGGTCGAGCCGGCACCCCTGTCCGGCCCACCCTCACGACCCCTGCGCTTGGAGCACACACCGTGGGCCGGATCGCGTTCCTGATGGACTCGGAGTACGAGGACGTCGAGTTCCAGCAGCCGTGCAACGCCCTGCGGGCCGCGGGTCACGAGTGTCGCGTCGTCGGGCTCGCCGCGGGAACCCTGCTCTCCGGGAAGCGGGGTGGGAGCCAAGCCTGCGTACGCGATGCCCTCTCCACCGCGGATCCGGAGTCGTTCGACGCGCTCGTGATCCCAGGTGGACAGAGCCCGGACCGCTTGAAGGCGTGCGACGCGTCGAGGACGTTCGTCGCCCACTTCGTCCGCCGCACAGCTCCCATCGGCGCGATCTGCACCGGTCCGCAGCTCTTGATCGACGCGGGCGGGGTGCGCGGGCGCACGCTCACCTCGTGGATCGCCCTCCGACCGCGTCTCTGCGAAGCCGGCGCTTCCTGGGTCGACCAGGAAGTGGTCGAGGATCGCAACCTCGTCACCGCGCGCAAGCCCTCGGATCTGCCCAAGTTCGTCCGGGCGCTCGAGCGCCGGCTGGCCATGCTCGGTGCGGGGCTCGCTGCTTCGCGCTGAGGGTCCTTGGCGCACCGGTGCCCACCGACGTGCTGCACGGGAAGACCCTCCAACCAAGGATCCTCCAAGGATCTTCGACGACCGGCGACCGGATCGCGGCCGCCGCGGGTCCTACACGGCGGACCCCGGCACCCGCCGCGTCGGGGGTTGGCTGCCGCGGCTTTCTCCCCTTGCCCTGTGGATGACCTGGGAGGTGAGGACGGCTCGCGCGCGCGCGAGGCTCAACCAGGCGTGGCGCTCCGGCGAGGCTCCCGCCCGGGCCGCCGAGGTCAGTGCCCGGGTCATGAGTGCCCGTCCGAATCGCACCTCGGCACGGGCCTGTCCGTCGAGATCGACCGGAGTGTGATGGAAATCGGACATCCTGGCGCCTCCCGAGGTGGTTCGCCCGGGACTTCGATGCCGGGGGTGGTCGACAGGTTGCTGCTCCTGATCCACTTCCAGGTGGGGGAGGAGATCTTCGATCCCGCCTACCGGGACGCCGCCCGTACGGGGGAGGCCAGGAAGCGCTACTTCGAGGCCGCCGAGGAGCACCGCGCGTCCGCCCCGCTGAGGCGTCGCGGGCCGGGCGGCTCGAGGTCGTGGGCAGGAAGCCCTGAACCTGGTTCCCGCCCTGCGGTCGAGGTGAGGCCGACGTGCCGGCCCGTGCCGACATTCCCTCGACCCACGATCGTCGACATCCCCGGCGTGCCCCCTGGCCGGACCCTATCGCGCAGCGATCCTCGCACGGGAGGCGCACCAACGCGCGACCGGCCGGCCGTCGACGCCGGGCCAGTCGATGCCCAGCCACGCGAGCAGCGTCGGAGCGAGGTCCTCCACCTTCACGGGAGCCTCGAGCGTCCCGGCCTCGATCCCGGGGCCGGTCGCGATCGCAAGGCCGTCCGACCGGTGGTCGCCCGTGCGCAGACCCCGGTAGGTTCCCTCGACGGTGCCGATCTTCGAGGAGACGAGGGACGCGATGGGCGCGCCTCGCGACCACTCGGCCATCAGGTCGGGCATCGGCGCGGCGTGGGGCGGAGGGTGGACCGTGTCGGTGCGCACGATCCGATCGAAGACCGGATCCCCGGTCGCGCCGTTGCGGAGCTCGCCCAAGAGCACGGCGAGTGCGGCGAGGTACGCGTCGAGCTCCGACCCCGGCCGGATGCGTCCCTGCGGCTCGCGGCCGACGAGATTGACGCGCACCCCCGCCCACGCGTCGTTGTTGGGGATCATGAAGCAGGTTCGGCCCGCCGCCCTCGGCGGGAGGGGAAGGCCGTGCCCGAGCTTCCGCCGCAGGCGGTAGCTCCAGCGTCGCGTCCGGCGGCGATCGAGCAGCCGGGCGAAGCGGCCGTAGAGCGTCGGGCTCCTGCCCCGGGGCAGGAAGCGCTCCAGCCGCTCCAACGCTTCGTCGAGGCACGCCGAGCCGTCGTAGTGACGCCCCATGCCGTGACTCGCGAGCACGAGGATGCGCGCATCCCGCGGGGCGCGCGCGAGGACCCGGCCCACGGAGGCGTCGATGGCGGCGTACACGTCGAGGACGGGATCCCCGATCTCGGCCACGACGGCGGCATCGTGCCGATCGTGCGCGGGGTCGTGGAGGTGCCAGAGCTGGTGCCCCGCGCAGTGCGCCTCGGTGAAGGCGACGGCCAGGAGGTCGGGACGCGGCCACTCGATCGCCTCCTCGACGACGCGCTCGCGTCGCCGCGCACGTTCGATCAGGTCGTCCCGGAAACGGGCGACGTCGGCAGCCGACCTGCGGACCTCGTCGCAGCTCGGCACGGGCGCGGAGCCGACCCGGCTTCGGATGGCACCTTCGAGCTCCGCTGGCGACGCGCAGAAGCCGTCCGCCTCCGGATCGTGCGTGCCCCAGTCGACGACGTGGGCGCCGACGATGTCGGGCGAGAGCAGAGACTTGGGGAGGTCCACCACCGCCGTCCGG
>JAYTCP010000311.1:0-1868 GCA_043736435.1 Planctomycetia bacterium
ACGCGGGCCGCATCCGCGGCCTCGGCGATGGACGCGACCTCGCGCTCGACGCCCGGGAGGTCGGGATCGCCGACGCCGATGACGACGGTGCCCTCGCCCCGCGGCACCGCGGGCGCGCGGACCGCAGCCGCCGGGACGCGCAGCACGCGGTGCACCTCGCCGAGGCGCCTCCCCGCGAACGGCAGGAGCTCCCACGGCACGTCGGGCAGGCGCGGATCGGCGACGATCCGCACGTCGATGGGCCACGAGGCCGCATCGAGCGCGGGCAGCAGACGCGCCGCGAGCTCCTCGAGGATGCGCTCGACGCCGCGGGGATCCGTGCCGGCGGGATCGCGCACGCGGAGGAAGGCCCAGCGCCGCGCGCGGATCCGGAGCGACTCTTCGTAGCCCTCGTGGTCCTCGACCGCCCCGAGATCGACCCCCGGCCCCACCCGGTCGCCGATCCGCACGAGGCCACGCACGCGGTCCCCATGCCTCCACAGGTGCACGAGGGCCGCGCCGTCGGGCAGCGGCGTCGGCGCGGGGACGTCGGTGCGCCCGCCCGAGGGAACGGCCTCGCGGCGCTCGTCGGACCGCCAGGCCTCCGCGACGGCGCGCTCGATCGTCCGCGCCCGGCGCTCGAGGGTGGCCTCGGGCAGGGATCCGGCCTCGACGCCGCGCGTGGGCCCCTCCCCGCGCGCGAGGCGGTCGTAGATCGACTCGAGACGCGCGCGCAGGCGCGCGAGGCGCGCGCCCTCGGCCGCGGGGGCCCGCGCGCCGAGAAAGCGTCGCGCGGCCAACGCGTCGAGCAGCGCCTCGGCCTCGCGACGGTCGTCGGGCCGGCCGCGGGCGAGCAGCAGGTCGATGCGGGCGAGATACGGGTCGAGCCGCTCGGCCACGAAGGACGCGCGGAGCCACGAGCCGGGCAGCGCCGAGCTCACGCCGTCGAGGAACGCGGCGACGCGGCGCAGGCGCGCGAGGGCCCGCGAGACGCCCCGAGGCGCCTTCGCCTCGATGCCGGCGAGGCCGGTCTCGGCGGCGTTGCGCACCCAGGGGCGGGCCGCGTTGCCGCGGACGAGGGCGGCGAACCGCTTCGCCGCCTCCGCGTCGCGGCCGCGGGACGCGGCGCACGTCGCCGTCAGCAGCCCGACCTCGGCCGCGATGCCCGAGAGGCCGGCGGCGCGCGCGCGGCGCTCGAGCGCGGCGAGCCCGAGGGTCGTGGGCCATCGGCCGCCGCGGGCGTCGAGGTCGGCCAGCAGGACGTCGCACCGCAGGGTGAGGGCCGCGCGCCCCGTCGCGACCGCCTCGCGACGCGCGCGTCGGAGATGTGTGCGCGCGCGCCCCGGCGCGAGGGCGTCGGCCGCGGCGGCCGCCGCGAGCCACAGCGCCTCCGTCCCGTCGCCACGCGACCGGGCCCCGCGGAAGGCGGCGGCCGCGCGCAGCGCCTCGCGCTCGGCCGCCTCGGGGTCGCCCGCGCGACGGAGGGCGTCCGCGAGATCCACGCGCGCGTGGCCCTCGCGGCGCCCGCTCTTCGACGCCGCGTGGGTCGTCGCGATCGCGTCGAGCTCGCGGATCGCCTCGCCCAGCCGTCCCGACGCGATCTCGGCCCAGGCGACGTTCACGCGCGCGTCGAGGGCCAGATCGGTCTCGCCGGCCGTCTCGAACTCGCGCGCCGCGTCGCGGAACCGCGTGAGCGCCTCCACGACGTCGCCCGCCTCGAAGGCGGCGACGCCCTCGTTCAGCGCGGCGAGGCGCACGCCGTACCCGTTGCCGGCCGCGGCGTACAGGCGCCCCGCCTCCCCGTAGGACCGGCGCGCCTCGTCGAGGTCGCCCCGGAGGCGCAGCGCGTTCCCGCGATTCACGAGCAGGCTCGAGAGCAGCCAGCCCGG
>JAYTCP010000312.1:0-6400 GCA_043736435.1 Planctomycetia bacterium
GCCGACATCAAGCTCTGCCGCGTGGAGGTCAAGATCCACGAGATGTTCATGCGGGAGCTCATCCTCGTGAACAAGCTCCGCCACCTGTTCTCCCACTACCACGTCGTTCTCTTCGACTGCCCCCCCAACCTGTCGAAGGTCACGATCAACGCGCTGCTTTCGAGCGACGAGGTCCTGGTTCCCGTCGAGACGCAGAGCTACAGCATCAAGGCGCTCTCCGACCTCACGAGCACGTTCAGCCTGATCCGCGCGAAGATGAACCACACCTTGCGCGTGTGGATCCTCCCCACGAAGGTGGACCGCGCGTCCGCCCTGGCGGGCGAGTTCCTCTCGGCCCTCGACCAGAGCTTCGGGGAGCGGCTCCTGGCCGGCATCACCACCGATTCCGAGATCGTGAAGGCCCCCATGCTGTACGAGCCCGTGACGCGCTCGTTCCCAGAGTCGCGGGCCGCCCGCGAGTACCTGCGGCTCGCGCGCTTCCTCGTGATGCCCGACGCCGAGCGGGAGGCGTACGCGCGCTCCGGCGACCGCCTCGCCCTCGTCGACGCCGCGCCCGCGCCCGCGAAGAGGTAGGGCGCGCGCAACGGGAGCCACCCTCGTCGTTCGCCGGGATTGGGCGCCGGGATGGGCGCCCGGATTGGGCGCCCGGATTGGGCCCGGCCCGAGAGGCCGGACGAAGAGGGTGGCAGGATCCGCAAGCGCGGGATGCGGCTACTTCGCCGGCGGCGCGTCGATCACGTAGGGGGGCATCTCGACCGTCTTGCCCGCCTCGACCTTGACGGGGAACTCCTTCACGATGTCGGCGCTGTAGGTGTAGGACGAGATCTTGCCGTCGCTCTCCATCGGCGTCCCGACCATCCCCTCCTTCCAGACCACCAGCGTGTACTCGCCCTCGGGCACGTTGTCGAGGGCGAACTCGCCCGGCTTGTCCGTCGCGGAGGTGAGCGCGTAGTAGGGGTGCTCGACGACGAAGGCGTAGGCGCTCATCCAGGGGTGGATGTCGCACTTCACGATGTAGGTCGCGGGCTTCTCGAGGTAGGCCTGCTCGATGTTGTCCTTCTTCGAGCCCGGCTCGCTCGACACGTTGAACTGGGTGTCCGACATCGTGTTGCGGTAGCCGTGGATGTTGTGCTCGGCCTTGTCGTCGTTGCCGATCACCAGCTGCGTCGCGGTGCGGAACCACGAGACGTGGGGCACGTACTTGCACCCCTTCTGGTCGAGGAGGAACGTACGGTCCTCGCTCCGCATCGATTCGGGCCAGTCCTTGCCCGCCGCGATCGACTTGAGGAAGACGAGGCAGTTGCCGACGCCGAGCGTCGCCCCGTCGAGGACGAGCCGCTCCGAGGGGTGGTCGTCGCCGCAACCCTTCTCCTTGTCCTTCGTCACCTTCACCACCGCGATCGGGCACATCGCCGAGAGACGGACGACGCCCTTGATCGTGCCGCCGTTCTTCACCTCGACGACCTTGTAGCCGTCGCCCTCGGCGGGCGCAGGGGAGGGGAACGCGGCGAACGCGGCGACGGCGATCGCGCAGGCGGAGGTGACGGCGAGGAGGCGCTTCATGGGGTCTCGGGCTCCCGGAGGGGGGTGTTGCACGTCGAAGGTATCCCCCGCCGTGGGGAGCCGAAGGCAATCCCGGGCGCCCCGCCGACGAACCGGCGGTACCGTCGATCCTCGGGATCTCCCCGCCCCCGCCGCCCCCTACCCCCTCAGCACGAGGAACCCCTCGCGGTCCTTCGTCACCTCGCCCCGCGAGAGCAGCGTGGACAGCGCCGAGGTGACCGCCGTCCGCGGGCCCGCGACCGTCCGACGGAACCCGAGGCGGCGGCACGTCGCCGTCACGAGGCCTTCCTCCGTCGCCCCGAACTCGCTCGCGAGGGTGATCCGGATCGCCTCCTCGAGCTCCTCCATGGCGATGCGCTCGGCGGCCGTGACGGGACACGCCTCGTCCCCCCGCCAGCGCACGGGCGGCCGCGTCAGCCCGGGCGGCCACAGGAAGTCGCCCCGCCGCACGACGTCCCCCGATGCCGTCGCTCCCGCGAGCGCGCGCTCGAACGCCTCGCGCGGCCGCGCGGTCGCGCGCGCCTCCCACCGCTCGAGGAACGCCCGCAGCGCCTCCTCCACGTGGATCGGCCCCTCCCCCTTCACCATCTCGGCCACCACGGGCGCGGTCTGCGCGACCGCGGCCCCCGCCAGCTGCTCGGCCGTCCCCAGACGTCGGCCGCGCGCGCGCACGTACGCGACGAAGCCCGTGGGCACCGACGGGGGTGCCGCCTCGTTGACGGCATCGTCCCGCACACGGATGGCGGGAGCTCCACCCCGTGCGTCGATTCCGGGGGCGGCGGGGGCCGGCCCTCCGGCCCTCGTCGGCGCCGGCGACGCGGGCGCGCCCGCCTTGCGCAGCGCCTCGATCCGCCCGACGAGGCGATCGAGCACCGACGCGCGGCGTCGCACCCAGTCCACCGCGTGCACGCGCTCGAGGGCCCAGCCCATCCCCAAGAGGACCTGCGGCCGCAACCGGTCGCGATCTCGCACCGTGGCCGCCCCGTTCCACTGCGCGCCGTCCACCTCGATGCCGAGCAGGTAGCTCCCCGGCACGTCCGGATGCACGACGGCCAGGTCCACCCAGGTGGAGCCGGTCCCCACGCGCGCATGGACGGCGTACCCGCGGTCGAGGAGCGCCGCCGACAGGTCGGCCTCCACGCCGGACGCGGCGCTCCGCGCGACGGGCTCCTCCACGTCGGGGAAGCGCCCGCGCTCGGCGTAGTCGAGGTAGTCCCGCAGGGCGCGGACGCCGCGCGGCGAGGCGTCCGTGATCGTCACGTCGCCCGCCCGCAGCGTGCTGAAGAGGACGCACCGGCGACGCGCCCGCGTGACGAGCACGTTGAGCCGCCGCCAGCCCTCGACCTGGTTGAGCGGCCCGAAGTTCATCGTCAGCCGCCCCGACGCGTCCCGCCCATAGCCGACGGACAGCAGGATCACGTCCCGCTCGTCGCCCTGGATCGTCTCCAGGTTCTTCACGAAGAACGGCTCGTCGGTGGCGGGGTCGAAGAACGCCTCCGCCGGGCCTTCGGGATCGGCTCGGCGCAGCGCCTCCACCTCGTCCTCGATCGCCCGCTGCTGCGCGACGCTGAACGCACCGACGCCGAGCGAGCGCCGCGTGCCGGGCTCCGCGTTCGAGGCCTCGCGCGCGTGCGCGAGGACCGCCTCCGCGACGGCCCGCGCCTCCACCGGATCGAACTGCCCCGTGCCCCGACGGTAGCCCCCCGACGCCACCGGATGGAACGCGATCCCCAGGTCGCCCCGCTCCGCGCGCGGGCCCGGGAACGTGACGAGCCCCCGTTCGTAGAACTCGCGGTTGCTGAACGCGATCAGGCTCTCGTCGCGGCTGCGGTAGTGCCAGCGCAGGCTGCCGCGGCAGCGATCGGGCAGGCGGGCGATCGCGAGGCCGAGGATGCTCTCGAGGTCGCCGGCCGCGGCGCCGTCGTCCGAAGCGTCCGCGCGCGCCTCCCCCGCTTCGATCCGCTGGAAGAACGTGGTGGGCGGCAGCTGGCGCTCGTCGCCCACGAGGAGCACCTGCCGACCGCGCGCGATGGCGCCGTAGGCGTCGGCGGGCTCCACCTGGCTCGCCTCGTCGAAGATCACCACGTCGAACGGCAGCGCGCCCGGCGCCAGGTACTGCGCGACGCTGATCGGGCTCATCATGAAGCAGGGCGTGATCGCCTGGACCACGTCGCCCGCCTTCTCGAACAGGCGCCGCAGGGGCATGTGGCCCCGCTTGCGCCGCATCTCGGCCTTGAGCAGCCCGAGCTTCGTGCCCCCGAGGAGGCCCGCGTCCGCCGCGGGACGCTTCGCGGCGAGCCGGTCGAGGAGCCGGCGCCGGTTCCCCTCGAGCCACGCGCGGTCGAGCGCTCGGAAGCGCTCGAGGAGCGCCCGGTGGTCGTCGCCCCGGAACCCCGTCAGCGTGGGCACGGTCAGGAGGACCTTGTCCACCCACACCCGGCGCATCTGCCGCTCGAAGGCCTCCGGGAGCCGACCGCGCGCCGCCGTCGAGTCGGGCCCCCGCACCCATCGGAGGAATGGCGCCAGCCGTGGCGTGTCGCAACCCGCCTCGGCGGTGCGCCCGTCCACCCAGTCCGGCAGGCGATCCAACGCCGACTCGAGCCCCTCCTGGCGCGCGGAGAGCGCGGTGAACGGAACCAAGTCCCACGCCGCACCGAACCAGGCGGCCTCGTCGCTCGCGACGGCCTCGAGCCACCCGTCGCGCGCGGCCTTCGACGCCGCCGCCGCGGCATCGAGCGCGCGCGCCCGCGTCGCGAGGGCGCCCCGCCCGGGCTCCTACGCCGCGCGCCGCGCGGCCTCCACCGTCGCACCCCCGCGCCGCAGGATGGCGCGCGCCGCGAGCGTCGAGTCGGCGTGCGCGCGGAGCGTGGCGGAGGTCGCCTGAGGACCGGTCGCGACGTGCCGGAAGAGCGGCGCGAGGTCGCTCGCCCCCGCGTCCACCTCGCCGCGCCTGTGCTCGATCTCGACGAGAGCCGCGAGCGCCTCGACCTGCGCCTCCTTCGTCGGCCGGGGTCCCGGGACGAAGGCCGCGCGCAGGCGCTTCGTGTCCCGCCGCCACGACGGCCGCAGGAAGCGCCAGAACGAGCCTCCGTGGGCCCGGCGCCGTGCGAGCACGTCGCGAAACGACTCGGCCTCCACCTCCGGCCGGAACACGGCCCGCGCGCCGGCCCGCGCCGTCTCGAGCGCGGCCATCGCGTCGAGCCACGCGGGCAGCCGCGCGGCGGCCCCGTCCCACCGCGCATCGGTGACGGCCTCGGGGTCGAGCACCACCCGCGTCGCGAGCGTCGTCGCGTCCCCCGCCGCGCGCGCCGCGTCGCCGGGAGTCGCCGGCGCCGCCACCCCGAGGGACTCCCCCACCGCCGCGGCCGCCGTCACGTGGGCCGCGAGCGTGTCGCGCAGGTCGCGGTGCCGCGCCACGAGCCGCTGCCGTACCTCCACTCCCGCCGCGGACAGCCGCGAGCCGCGCCACGGATGCGTGGCCGGGTCGCCCACACGCGCGAGCGCGCGGTCGAGCGCCGCCACGCGCTCGAGCGCCGTGTCCACCTCGTCCTTGCGCCAGGTCTCGACGGTGCCGACCTCGAACGCGGCCTCGGGCGCGCGGTCGAGCTCGCACACGCGCGCGATCCCGTCGAAGGGCGTGCACCACAGGGCCGTCGCGGGGGCGTGCATCGCCTTGCGGAACGCATCGAGGCGTTCCCGCGACTGCTCGTGCTCGACGGGGTCGTCGCCCGGGACGGCCCCGGCCACCGCGCCGGCCCCCGTACCGGCCCTTTGGGCCGGGGAACCCCCACCCTCCAACGCCTTCCGCAATCCCTCGAGCACGGCCCGCTTGCTCGCCTTGCGGCTGTGCAGCTCGAGGACGTGGTTCCCGAGCCCCACGGCCTCCAGGCGGCGCTTGACGACGTCGAGGGCCGCGGCCTTCTCCGCGACGAAGAGCACCGTCTTCCCCGCGGCAAGGCACTCGGCGATCACGTTCGTGATCGTCTGCGACTTGCCCGTGCCCGGCGGCCCGTCGATCACGGCGCTCGTGCCCGCCTTCACCGCGAGGACGGCCGCGTGCTGGCTCGAGTCGGCGTCCACCACGAGGAACTGCCCTTCGCTCGGCGCGAGGGCTTCGATGGACGCCGCGTCGGGGAACGCGGGCCCGGGCGAGAACGCCGCGTCGGCCACGCCCGACAGCGCTCGCACGAGGGGGTGCGCGAGGAGCGGCCGGTCCGCGGGCCACGACTCCGGGTCGAGGTCGCGCCACAGCAACAGCTTCGCGAACGAGAAGAGCCCGACGTGCGACTCCTCGAGCACGCGCCACCCGGACAGCGGCGCGACGGCCGCCCGCACCCGCTCGAGCCAGGCGGGGAGGTCGAAGCCCTCGCCGTCCTCGAGGGGCGGGAGCTCGACCCGGAACCGCTGGCGCAGCAGCTCGGCGAGGCACGGGTTCGCGGTCACGTCGTCGTCGAACGGCGCCAGCGTGTGCCGCTGCCCCACGCTCCGCCGCGACAGCGACACCGGCACGAACACGAGCGGCGCCTTGCACACGGGCCCGCCCTCGGCGTCCTTCCACTCGACGACCCCAAGCGTCAGGTAGAGGACGTTACACCCCTGCTCCTCGAGGGCGCTCTCCGCCTCGCGCTCGAGGTGGAGCAGCCGGGCCTCGAGCACCTCGGTCGACAGCGCCGTCTGGAGGAAGCGGTCCCGGTGTCGGGCGGCGACCTCGGGCGTGGGGGCGGGGGCGGCGGAGCCGGCGTCCGTTTGAAGGGGCGCAGGGAAGGCGGGGCTTTCGGGCCCGGACGAGGGCCCGACGGGGGGAGGGAGGGGGACCGCGTCCGCCGCGGGAGTCGCC
>JAYTCP010000313.1:0-6845 GCA_043736435.1 Planctomycetia bacterium
CTCGGGGACACGAAGCGGGTCCTCGCGCTCCAGGAGCGTGCGATCCCTCTTGCGGAGGCTGCCGGCGACCACACCACGCTCGTGGTGTTGCTGAACAACCAGGGGATGGCGCTCCGGGCGGAGGGTCGCGTGCGCGAGGCACTCGCGTTGCATGAGAAGGCCGCCGTCGCCGCTCGCAGGGCGGCGGACGAGGAGAGCGTCGGGCGGTCCGAGCATGGCCGGGGTCTCGCGTTGCGCGATCTGGGGGATGCTCGTGGGGCGGCAGCGGCGTTGATCGCAGCCCTAGAGAGTCTCGGGGCAGATTCGAGTCTCCCGCGCGCCGTCGCGGTCCGGGTGATCCTGTCGCCCCTCCAGCGGATCCTCGGGGATCGCGCAGGAGCGAGGGAGACCGCCGCCCTTGCCCTCGCGGACGCGGAACGGCTCTCGGACGAGCTGCTGCTCGCGCTCGCCCGGGCCAACATGGGTGGCTCCTTGCTCTCGGAGGGATCGCTGTCGGAGGGGATGGCCCTTCTCGAGCGAGCGCGGCTCGTCCAGGAGTCGCGCGGGCCACCCGGCGACCTCGTGATCACCCTGGAGACGCTCGCCTCGGGCTACGCAACCCTGCGTGAGCTCCCCCTCGCGTTGACCATGGCGGAGCGTGCCGTTGCCCTCGCCCGGGCGAAGGGGAGCGCAAGGGAGCTGGCGAGCGCACTGGACGGCCTCTCCGTGGTCCGCTCCGCGATGGGAGAGCCCGACCGTGCGGTCAAGCTCTCCGAGGAGGCGTTGGCCCTGTACGAGAAGCTCGGCGACCCCTCGTCGATCGCCGAGCAGTGGGACCGGATCGGACGGGCGAAGGTGGCGCTCGGGGACGCAGCGGGGGGGGTGAGACTGCTCGAGCGGGCGCGAGCCGAGTTCGAGAGAGGAGGAAGCCTGTTCAGACATGCCATGGCCGAGGCGACGATCGGGGCCGTGCATGAGGAACGAGGCGCATGGGCGCCGGCGATCGCCGCTCATGAGCGCGCCCTCGCGCTGCTGGAGAAGGCCGATGGCGGGGCCTGGGCGGGGCGCGAGATGGTTTCCTTGGGGCGGATCTGGCGGCGTCGGGGCGAGGTCGGTCGGGCGCTCGGGTACCAGGAGGCAGCCGAGGGCTTCCTGACGAAGCGGCCGGAAGGGTACGAGATCGCCACCCTGAGGTCCGACCTGGCCTGGATCTCTGAGCATCTCGGGGAGCCCGAGCGCGCGATCGAGCTGCGTCAGCGCGCCGTCGAGGGCTTCGAGAAGGCAGGCGCACCCGCCGACGCGGCCATCGAGCTGAGCGCCATCGCCTTGATCCGCGCCATGCTCGGGGACGTGCCGACTGCCCTCGAGGAGGCGAAACGCGCGGCGGCCTTCCTCGAGCAGGTTGGAGACCCGCTGGAGCGGGCTGCCGGCTGGGGCCGATTGGGACAGGTTCACGCGGTGGCGGGGGACCTTCCCGCGGCGCTCGAGCTTGCTCGAAAGGCCCTCGCTCTGCGCGAGCAGGCGAAGGACCCGCTGCTCTCGGCCTTCAGTCACGGGCACCTCGCCGACGTCCTCCTCCGAATGCGGAAGTTCCCCGAGGCGCTCGCCTCGGCGACGACGGCCAGGGACCTTTTCGCGCGGGCGGGGCGCCCCGACCATGTGGGTCAGGCCGAGGCCGATCGAGCGGTCGCGCTGCTCGGGCTCGGTCGCCACGCGGACGCGATCGCGGCGTCCCGCGCCTCGATCGAGCTGGTGGAGGGATCCCTCAAGGGCTTGGGCGACGAGGAGCTTGCGCGGGGCTGGTCCAAGCAGTCGACGCGCCCCTTCTCCGCCGGGCTCGAGGCCTCCGTCACGAAGGGCAGTCTAGGGGACGCCGTCTGGTTCCTGGAATCCGCGCGGGGTCGGGCGCTGCTCGCGATGTTCGCCGCCCGCGACACCCTGCGCGACGCCGTGCTCCCCCCGGCGTTGCGGGAGGCGGAGCTCGACGCCCGGGCCCGGCGTTCCGCAGCTGGCGAGGCGATGCGCCGCTCCATGAGGCTCGTCGATGCTGCCGGCTACAAGCTGGCGAGCGCGACGTTCGACCGGGCGAGCGAGGACCTGGGGAAGGTGGAGGCGCGGGCCCAGCGTGAGGCGAAGCGCGCGTCCGCCGTCGCAGAGCCCGTACCGGCGACGGTGGCTGCGATCCAGAAGGGGCTTCGCCAGGACGAGGCGCTCGTCCTCTACGGGAGCACGAGCACCCGGGTGATCGCCGTCGTGGTCGAGGCCACGGGCGCACGAATCGTCCCGTTGGGATCCACGGAGGAGGTGTCGGCCGCCCGCGAGGCGCTCCGGGCCGACGACCTTGACGGGGATCCCACGAAAGCCGTCGAGACCCTGCGGGCGCTGATCGTCGTACCCCTCGGCCTCGGACCGTCCGTGAAGCGATGGATCGTGTCCCCGGATGGCGGGCTGGCCTTCGTCCCCTTCGCCCTGCTGGACCGCGAGAGGGAGATCGTCCTCGTGCCCTCCGCGACCGTCCTCGACCTCCTCCGGGGCGAGGCGACGATGAAGGGGGACGGCGTGCTCGCGCTGGGCGACCCCGAGTACCGCCCGGCGACGGAATCCGGTGCGGTGGCCTTCTTGCGCAGCGGGTTGCTGTCGCTCCCCCTTCCGCACTCGCGCAAAGAAGTCGAAGATGTGGGAACTACGCCGCTTCTGGGCGCCAAGGCCACGAAGGGTGCGCTGCGCGAGCAGTTGGCGAAGCGGCGCTGGAGATCGGTCCATTTCGCGTGTCATGGGCTGCTGGACGCGGAGCGACCCGCGCTCTCTGGCCTCGCCCTGACCCCCGTCGGGGACGACGACGGCGTCCTGCGAGTGCTCGACGTGTTCCGCCTGAAGGTGGATGCCGACCTGGTCGTCCTCTCGGCGTGCGAGACGGCCCGGGGAAAGGTGTTCAGCGGCGAGGGGGTCCTCGGCCTCACCCGCGCATTCCTCTACGCCGGGTCTCCGCGGGTCATCGCGAGCCTGTGGAAGGTGGACGACGCCGCGACCCGCGCGCTGATGAAGAAGTTCTATGCACGCTGGGCCGAGGGGGTCACCCCGGCGGCCGCCCTCCGGGATGCCCAGGCCTTCGTCGAGGCGCAACCGGCGTGGAAGCATCCCCACTACTGGGCCGCGTGGACGCTCTGGGGGCTGCCGGACTGATCGGCAGCGGTGGCCGCGGCAACTCTCGCCGGTGGCCGCCACTACCTCCCTTGGACCTCGGCAAACCGCCGGGGACAGGACATGGAACGGAGAACCACATGATCAGGACTCGCGCGAAGCGTGGGAAGCTCGCAGGAGCGGCGGCCGTCGTCGCGGCTGCGATCCTCTGGACAGGTGTCGCCTCGGCGGCCGGGGGCTCTGGCGACCTCGACACGAGCTTTGGTGGCGGCGATGGGATCGCGGTCAGCTCCATCGCGGGCTTCAACGTGCGCGGCATCGCCGCGGACTCGTCCGGGCGCACCGTCGCGGTGGGTTGGAGCAGCAACGGAACGTACAACGTCTGGTGCATCGCGCGATTCGCCTCCGATGGCTCGCTCGACACGTCGTTCTTCGGCGGGGCCGGCTACAAGACGTTCTTCGGGACCCTTGCGAGCAACCAGGCCCGTGGCGTCGCGATCGACGGCAGCGGGCGCATCGTCGTGTCGGGGCAGGTGACGTGGCTGGTGTCGGGTGGCAAGAGGCCCAAGACGCAGACCGGGTTCGGCGTCATGCGGCTCCTCTCCGACGGCACGACGGACACGAGTTTCGGGGCGGCGGGGACCGTCTTGACGGGGTTCTCGACGGGTGGCGTGAATCCCATGGCCGCGACGGTCCAGGTTCAGCCGGACGACGGCAAGATCCTGGCCGCGGGCTACTCGGGGTCGTACGTGGCGCTGGCGAGATACACGGATTCGGGGGCGCCGGACTCGACGTTTGGCGCGGGCACCGGGAGCGTTACCCTCAGCCTGGGGACCTCGGAAGCGTATCTCAACGCGCTGCGGCGGGATGCCGTGGGCAGGTACGTATTCGTCACGCCGGGCAGGCCCACGGCGATCCCGTCGATGCTCGCCCGTGTGCTGCCCGGCGGCGCCCTCGATACGACGTTCGGCGTCCGCAACCTGACGACGGCGCTCGCCTCCTTCGGCACGCGCTACCGCTCGTCCGCCTTGGAGCTGACCTCGGACGACAAGATCCTCGTTGCCGGCTCCC
Source organism: Planctomycetia bacterium (assembly GCA_043736435.1). GTDB lineage: Bacteria > Planctomycetota > PLA2 > PLA2 > JAEUHO01 > JAYTCP01. The sequence goes on from JAYTCP010000313.1 coordinate 4,192, forward strand.
TGCAGGCCGGGACCGATGGATTCTCGACGGAGTCGGTCGTCTCCCGATTCGATGCGTCGGGAGCTCTCGACACGACGTTCGGTTCGAGCGGCATCGCCTCTCCCCATCTGCCGCTCGTCGATGAGGCGAGGGGCCTTGGAATCCAGGTGGATGGCCGAATCGTCCTGGTCTCGAGCTGGGGCAACCCCGCGCTGCCCTCCAACCGGGGCGTCTTCGCCGCCTCGCGCTATCTCGCTGATGGCACGCCGGACACGACGTACGGTACGGGGGGATTGGGCCAGATCGCCGACAGCGGCACGTCGAGCAGCCCGTGGGCCGGCGTGCTCGACCCGTCGGGCAATTGGGTCGCCGCGGGCAATGCGTCGGGCAGCCTGCCGATGCTCGCGCGCTGGCTCCCCTGACGGTCCATGGGCGCGGCCTCGGCCTCCGGGGCCGCACCCAACCCGAGAGTCGCAGGTCCGATGGCGCGCGGCCTTCCCGGCCCCGCGCCACTTCGCAGTCGGGCGGGGGAATTCGGGGGCGGCGGGGGAAGAAAGTGATGCAGTTTGCTCTGGCACAGTACCGCGGTTTTGTCGGGCCCTCCGGGGGGAGTAGCATGCGGGGAAACGGAGCACGCGACATGAAGATCCACATCCGGTACTGTGCGGTCTGAGGCTACGAGACGTCGGCCGTCGGTCTGGCGGCCCTGCTGCTCGAAGAGCTCAAGCAGAAGATCAAGGTCCTCGAGCTCGAGCCGTCCGGTGGCGGCTGCTTCGAGGTCCACGTCGATGGCAAGCAGGTCTACAGCAAGCTCGAGACCGGAGAGTTCCCCGACGACAAGGCGCTGGTGAAGTCCATCGCTGCAGGTCGCTGACCCTCTCGAGGACCCCGCTCCCCCCGTGCCCCCGCCGCCCCCTCCCGTCTCGCGCGAGATCTGCCTGCGGAACGCCTACCCGGTGGGGGACGTGCGCCACGCCGAGGCGGGGGCCGAGATCCTCGAGACGTTCCTGCGGGGCACCGACGTCGAGGGCTTCGGCGGCGACCGCGCGCTCCTCGGGCGCGCGCGCACGTGGCTCGGCGAGCCGGGACGCGGGGGCGCGCCCACGGTCTCGGAGGTCTACCGGCTGCGCAGCGCCGACCGCGTCGAGGCGACGTTCGTCCACGGCGACGCCAATCCGCGCGCGATCCCGGGCCTGTCGGGGCGCTACGAGGTGGGGCTCACCTGCGCGATCGAGGTGACGCGGCGCGACGACCTGGCCTTCCGCACGTCCCCCTGCTGGCGCCGGCTGGGCGGCCGGGGATGGATCGTCATCGATCCCGGGGATGGGCCCGAGGTCACGCGGGCGGGCGGGCGGGACGCGATGCTCGAGGCGCAGGATGCGTCCCTCGAAAGCGGGCTCTCCGTCGAGGGGGCGGCTCTCGCCACGATCGCGGTGTGGGGCACGCAGGGCGTGGACGTGGCCGCCGCGTTGAAGTGGACGTCGCTGCCGCGCTCGATCCGCGACCGCGCCGCATCCCCCCTCGCCGCGACCGCCACGATCGCCGACGTGATCGTCTCCCTCGCCGAGGTCGCGGCCGCCTGCGATCGCGAGGAGGGCGAGGCGTACGCCCGCGCGGCGGGGCGCCTCGTCTCGCTCGCCTCCCGGGTCGTTGCCGCCACCCGTCTCGCCGCCCTGAACGAGGCCAACGGGGCGTGAGCCGCCGTTGCCCGGAGTGCGGGCACCCGACCCCGGCCGACGTGGCGCCCGGTCGCGCGTATGCGTGCGCGAAGTGCGCGAACCCGGTCCTTGCGACCGCGCACCCGCGCGAGGGGTCGGCCTCGGACGCCCCCGCAGCCGCGGGGGACTCGGCCCCCCGCGCCCCCGAGATCCCTGTGTCGTCCGCCTCCCCGTCGCAGTGGAAGATGGCCCTCCTGGCCTTCGTCGTCCTGGGCGCCGCGTACGTCGGGGCGTACGAGCTGCTGACGGCGGAGGCCCAGCGGGACCGGTCGAAGCTGCTCGCGGCCCACGGCGAGCAGGTGGCCGCCTACCGCAAGCCCGAGCCCCCCGCGAGCGGCGAGGCGAAGGCGCTGCGCGAGTTCCTCGCCGCACAGAGCCGCTACGAGGACCGCCAGCGCTACGAGGCGTGCGAGTCGCGGATCGCCGCGGGGCGCATGGGGATGGCCGTCGCGTTCGGGGCGCAGACCCTGTTCGCGGTGTGGGTGTGGTGGAAGTCGCGGCGCGCGCGGGTCCGTGCGTCGACGGCTACGGCGCGGGCTGCGGCGCGGGCGTGACGCCTTCGGGCACGGAGAGGACGTGGCCGTCCTTGCCGACGGAGCCGGGGCGCGCCTCGTAGAGCCAGTCGACCACGGTGGTGCCGACCGCGTCCTGGAGGTTCACCCAGAAACGGCGGCGCGAGTCGACGTCGGAGAAGCGCGACTGACCGAGGTTGCGCTTGCCCGCGTGCGGCCAGATCGGGACCTTGATCGTCGCCGTCCCGTGCTTCACGCCGGAGAGGTCGATCAGGTTCGAGACGCCGATCTCGAGGACCAGGGGCCCGCCCATGGCCTCCAGGAGGGTCTTCTCCCGTCCTTCGAACAGCACCTCCCACCGGAGGTAGAGGCTGTGGACATCGTGGGTGGGCATCACGTCGACGCGCATGGGGGTCAAGGATGGCCCGAGGCGCGCGCGGCTTCC
>JAYTCP010000314.1:0-2574 GCA_043736435.1 Planctomycetia bacterium
CTTCGACCCGCGGGCGCCGCGAGGCGCGGACCGCGGGTCCCCGTTCCCGTTCCGCTCGCGGAGGTGGTGCATGGCCGGTTCGTCCCGTTCGAAGGCGCCGTTGTTCGTCGGGTTGCTGGCGGCGGCGGCGGCCGTGGTCTTCCTCGTGGCGGGCAATCCCTTCGCGCCCGGCGCGGGCTCGGGATCCGGCGACGGCACGGACGGCGTGGCGCCCGAGGCCGTCGGCGGCGACGCGGCATCGATGCAGCCCGACGCGGTCGCGGCGGGCGGCACCGGGCTCCAGGGTGCGTTCGACGTGCGCGGCGTGGGCGACGTGCGCGTGCGCCTGCTGCTCGGCAAGCAGCGCAAGCCGATGCCGGACCAGCCGGTGCGCCTCGTGTCGCCGAAGGGCGAGGTCCTCGAGCGGACGACGGGCGCGGACGGTCGCGTCCTCCTCCAGGGCGTGCGCGCGGCGCGCGACTGGACGCTCAAGATCGAGGGCAAGGGCTTCACGGCGGTGGAGATGAAGCCGGTCACGGTGCGTGCGCAGGCGGTCACCGACCTCCAGGACCTCCTGCTCGGCGAGCGGGTCGCGCTGCGAGGCCGGGTGATCGACGGGCGCGGCGTCCCCGTGCCGGGCACGTCGGTCTCGGCGTACATGGGCAACGACATCGACATGTCGCAGGGCATGGTGCTCTCGCTCGTCTCGAGCGCGATCAGCGTGCCCATGGCCGCCGACGAGACGAAGGCCGACGAGCGCGGCGAGTTCTCCCTCGCGGCGCTCACGCCGGGCGCGGCCTACGAGCTGAAGGCCAAGCATCCGGGCTACGGGTTCAAGGTGCAGTCGTCGATCGTCCTGTCGCCCGACACGGCGACGGGGCCCATCACGATCGTGCTCCAGCCCTCGGCGACCGTGAGCGGCAAGGTCACCGACGAGACGGGCAAGCCCGTGGCCGACGCCCTGGTCATCGCGCTCGAGGACTTCATGCAGGGCGGGCGCATGGCCGGTCGCACGATGAAGAAGGACTACGCCCGCACGAAGACCGACGGCACGTACGTCCTCGACTCGCTCAACCGGGGCGCGAGCTACGCGTTCGGCGTGAGCGCGGAGGACCGCGCGCCCGTGTTCGACTCGACGCCGACGATGGTCCAGGTGGAGATGACGCGCGACTTCGTGCTCGAGAAGGGCGGGACCCTCGAGGGCACCGTGACCGACTCGAAGACGAACCTCCCGATCGAGGGGGCGCGCGTCGTGGCCGTCGTCGGGCGCATGCAGCTGGGCCCCGTCGGCGGGCGCGGCCCGGGCGGAACTGGGGGGCGCGGGGGGCGGGGCGGTCCCGGCGGCGACGCCGGCCCGAACCAGGACATGACCACGTCGACGCAGGTGGCCACCACCGACAAGCAGGGGCACTACCTGCTGGCGGGCCTCAAGTCCGGACCCGTGTTCCTGGGGCAGGTGAAGGCGGTGGGGTACGCCGACAAGAGCGCCACCGCGATGATGGGCCAGACCGGGTGGGGCGAGGTGAAGACGGGCGAGACGCTGCGCGTCGACGTCGCGCTCGACTCGGGCGGCACCGTAACCGGCAAGGTGACCACGCTGCGCGACGGCGTCGCCGTGCCGGTGCCCGGCGCGCAGGTGTCGGTGATGCCGTGGTCGTTCCAGGCCGCGTTCACGGGCTGGGGCACGGCCGTGAGCGGCGAGGACGGGAGCTATCGCGTGGACGGCGTCGCGGTGAGCACCGAGTTCAGCGTCTCGGCCGGCGCCCCGGGCTTCGTGAGCCCGAACCCGATGGACGAGGGCTCGCGCGCGAAGATGCCCGAGACCGGCGGCACGGTCACGAAGGACGTGGTCCTGACGTCGGCGGGCTCGGTCGCGGGCGTCGTCCGCACGAGCAAGGGCGTGCCGGTCCCCGGCGCGCGCGTGCGCTCGCGCAGCGCTCCCGAGGGACCCGGCGGCGGTCGCGGCGGCATGCGATCGATGTTCCGGCAGTTCATGCCCGGCTCCTCGAACGCCGTCGTCCTGACCGACGAGGAGGGCCGCTACCGGATCGACTCGGTCCCCTCCGACGAGCGCACGATCGTCGAGGCCGAGGCCGACGAGTTCGTCCCCGGCGAGAGCGAGCCGTTCACGGTGAAGCCGGGCGAGGTCGCCGCGGCGGACCTCGTCGTCCAGGGCGGGGCCACGCTGCGCGGGCGCGTGATCGGCGACCACGGCGCCGTGGTCTCGGGGGCGCGGGTCCGCATCGGGCACCTCGACGCCGACGTCGACCTCGCGACGCTGTCCGGGTTCCGCGCCGACCGCTTCCTCGACGCGCGCGTGCAGTCGAGCGACCGGGACGGCTGGTACGAGATCACGAAGATCCCGGCGGGCCGCACCCTCGTGAAGGTGGAGGCCGACGGCTACGTCACCTACTACCGGCACGACCTGACCGTCCAGCCCGACCAGCAGCTCGACAACCACATGATCACGCTGGTGAAGGGCGAATCGATCTCGGGCGTCATCAAGGGCGAGGACGGCAAGCCCGTCGTGGGCGCGGCCGTCGGCGTGACGAAGGCCGAGAACCCGACCCGCATGGGCGGGGGCGGCCAGCCCGC
>JAYTCP010000315.1:0-3779 GCA_043736435.1 Planctomycetia bacterium
CCCGCTGCCAACGGGGTTCCCGAAGCCCCGTCGCGCGCGCGACGCTCTCGGGCCAGGGGATCCCGGCCCCGTGGAGGATCGAGAGACTGCGGTACACCTCGGCCAGGGGGATCGCCACGGGTCGATGGTAGCGCGGCGGGGTTGGACCGAGGGGCCTGCGGAGGATTCGGGGGGCGCGGGGGGCGCGGCACGTTTGCGCTCGCCGGGGGCCCGTGCCTACAATCCTGCGCTGCGGCCCCCTTCGCCGCCGGGACGCCCCCATGGCCGACGAGAACGTCATCCAGTGCCCCACCTGCGGGAAGCGCTTCAAGCTCCCCGCGCGTCCCCCCGCCACCTTCGCATGCACCCAGTGCGCGACGGTGATGGACCTCTCCGGGTTTCGGACCGAGGAGGCGCCCGTGGCCGCGTCCCGGTCGGGCGGCGCAGGGTCGAGCGTCGGCCGGGCTGCCGGGGGTGGCGCGAAGCGAACCACGGGAGGCGCGGCCGCCGCGCGCGCCCGCCGCGCGCGGGCGGCGCAGGACGAGGGCGACGAAGAGGAGGGCGGCCGGCGGGGCTTGCCGCCCGAGAAGAAGAGCAACACCCTGCTCTGGGCCTCCTTCGGGGGCTTCGTGCTCGCGATCTTCCTGGTGATGATGCTCATGAACAAGAAGAAGGTCGATGACGTGACGAAGAAGCCGTCCGCGGAGCCGGTCGCGTCCGCCACGGACGAGCCCGAGACACCGGGCACGCCGGCCATGGCAGGCACCGGGCCCGTCCCTCCCTCGACGGGGACGGTCGGAACGGTGCCGGGGACCGGGGCGCCGGGCTCGGACGGCACGGCCGGCATGGAGGGCACGTCGCCCGCCGCGCCGTCGGGGCCCTACGTGGCGTCGAGCAAGCTCACGTTCGCCCCCGTGCCCCACCACCCGGATGCGACGGCCGAGGACAAGGCGAGGATCGACGAGCTGATCCAGAAGGCGATCTTCGAGAGCGCCGGCCGCGACAGCCGCGACGCGGGCCACGAGCTGGTGGACAAGTTCGGCATGAAGGCCGCGCCGCGCCTGATCAACGTCTTCGCGACGGTCAGCCTCGGCGAGGGCTTCGGGGACATCCAGGGCCGCATGAAGTGCGGCGTGACCGACTCGCTCCTGCGTCGCATCGACGGCTACATCGAGCGCAAGAAGAGCCCGCGGAACACGCCGGTCAAGGCCACGAGCGACGCGAAGTGGGTCGAGAAGATCGCCCGCTACTGGACCGCCTGGTGGCTGAACGGCGAGTGGCAGACTCCGAACAAGCCCTGGAACGACCGGGTGGACGGCAACCGCGAGGATGCCGCCGACGCGCCCGCGGCGGGCGGTCCCGCTCCCGCCATGGGCGGCGGCGTGCCCGACGGCGGCGAGGGGAAGTAGTGACGACGGGGCGTCGCACCGAGGGCCGGCCCGCCGGCCCCGGCCCGGAGGAGCGCCCCTTCCGCCTGACGACGCGCTTCACGCCCCAGGGCGACCAGCCCCGGGCCATCGAGGCCCTCGTCGCGGGCGACCGCGCGGCGCATCCCCACCAGGTCCTGCTCGGCGTCACCGGGTCGGGCAAGACCTTCACGGTGGCGAACGTGATCGCGCGGCTCGGGCGCCCGGCCCTGATCCTCGCGCCCAACAAGACGCTCGCGGCCCAGCTGTTCGACGAGTTCCGCGAGCTCTTCCCGGAGAACGCGGTCGAGTACTTCGTCTCGTTCTACGACTACTACCAGCCCGAGGCCTACCTCCCGGCCTCGGACACGTACATCGAGAAGGACTCGAGCATCAACGACCGCATCGACCGGATGCGGCACTCGGCCACCCGTGCCGTGCTCACGCGGCGCGACACGATCGTGATCGCGAGCGTGAGCTGCATATACGCCCTCGGCTCGCCGGCCGAGTACGCGGCCATGCATCTCTCCCTGCGCAAGGGGGAGCGGGTGGACCGCGACGAGGTGCTCCGGCGGCTCGTCAAGATCCAGTACCGGCGCGACGACATGGACCGCGGCCGGGCCACGTTTCGCGTGCGCGGCGACGTCCTCGAGGTGGGGCCCGCCGACCGCGACGACCGCGTCGTGCGGATCGAGTGGTTCGGCGACGAGATCGACCGCATGGAGGAGGTGGACCCCCTCACGGGTGAGGTGCTGCGCGCGGTGGAGGAGGCCGCCTTCTTCCCCTCGAGCCACCACGTCACCCGGGACGAGGCCCTCGTGCGCGCGTGCGACGCGATCGAGCTCGAGCTGGAGGAGCGGATCCGCTTCTACCGGTACGCGAAGAAGCCCGTCGAGGCCGACCGGATCGCGCGGCGCACGCGCTACGACCTCGAGCTCCTGCGGGAGACCGGGTTCTGCCCGGGGATCGAGAACTACTCCCGCCACCTCGACGGGCGCGCGCCGGGCGAGGCCCCGTGGACGCTCCTCGACTATTTCCCCGACGACTTCCTGATGGTCGTGGACGAGAGCCACGTGACGATCCCGCAGGTGGGGGGGATGTTCGTCGGCGACCGCGTGCGCAAGGAGACGCTCGTCGAGCACGGCTTCCGCCTGCCGTGCGCGCTGGACAACCGTCCCCTGCGCTTCGCCGAGTTCGAGGGCCGCGTGCCCCGCGCGCTCTACGTCTCGGCCACGCCGGGTCCGTGGGAGCGCGCGAAGGCCGGCGGGATCGCCGCCGAGCAGGTGATCCGTCCCACGGGGATCGTCGACCCGCCCGTCGTCGTGCGGCCGGCGAGGACGCAGGTGGACGACGTGCTGCACGAGATCCGGCTCCGCGCCGCGCGCAAGGAGCGGGTCCTCGTGACCACGCTCACGAAGCGGATGGCCGAGGAGCTGACCGAGCACCTGTCCGAGGTGGGGGTGAAGGTGCGTTGGCTCCACAGCGACGTCACCACCCTCGAGCGGGCCGAGATCCTGAAGGACCTGCGCCTCGGGGTGTTCGACGTCCTCGTCGGGATCAACCTCCTCCGCGAGGGCCTCGACCTGCCCGAGGTGTCGCTCGTCGCCGTGCTCGACGCCGACCGCGAGGGCTTCCTCCGGTCGGAGACCTCCCTCATCCAGACGTCGGGGCGTGCCTCGCGCAACCGGAACGGGATGGTGATCTTCTACGCCGACGCCGAGACCGGCTCCATGCGCCGCGCGCTCGCCGAGATGGACCGCCGCCGCGCGACCCAGACGGCCTACAACCTCGAGCACGGGATCACGCCGCGGAGCGTGGTGCGGTCCATCCGCGACACGGTGGGCGAGGTGTACGCCGACCGCGACTACGTCGACCTGACGGGCATGGACCGGGCGTCGGCCGACGCCGACCTCGGCGACCGCGAGGCCCTCGAGCGCCGACGCACCGAGGCCGACCAGGCGATGCGCAAGGCGGCCAAGGAGATGCGGTTCGAGGACGCGACGAAGCACCGCGACGACATGCGTCGCATCGAGGCGCTGCTCATGAAGGTCGGGGAGGACCGGACGGCGCCCGAGGCCTCGGACGCGTCGCCGGCGTAGACGGGGCGCGCGGGGGGCGAGGGCCCCCGACGCCGACCGGGACCGGCGCGCCGGGCGAGGGGTACCATCCGGAGGGTGAGCGACCCCCGCGCCCCCGACATCCACCCCGAGCTGGCCGCGAAGGCCGCCCGCCTGCCGTCGTCGCCGGGCGTCTATGCGTTCAAGGACGCCGGAGGTCGCACCCTGTACGTGGGGAAGGCGGGCGACCTCCGCGCGCGGGTGCGCACGTACCTGACGGGGCGGGACACGCGGCCCCTCGTGCGGCTGTTCCTGCGGCGCGCCGTCGACGTCGACG
>JAYTCP010000316.1:0-1811 GCA_043736435.1 Planctomycetia bacterium
CTGCTCGCGCTCGTGCGCAAGGCCACGGGCGAGCTGCCCCCGACCACCGTCCCCGCGGCTCCCGCGTCGTGACGATGCCCGTGGAGTCGACTCGCAAAGCGCGGTCGTCGTAGGGGAGAGCCTCGAGCCTTCGGAGCGCTTCGATCGGGCGCCCGCGGCTCACTTCTTCTTCGTGGGATCCCCGAGGCGTCGCGTGGCGAGCGTCGACTTCTTCCCGGCGATCACGGTGTCGATCCAGGCGAAGACGTCCTTCATCTCCGCCGGCGGCATCGAGTGGCCGGCGTTGTGCTCGAGGACGATCACCTCGTAGCCCTTCTCGATCAACCCCTTCTCCGCGGCGGGCCCCGTGTCCTTGAAGTTCGTGTCCTTCGGGTCGCCGACGAGGATCACCGTCGGCGCGGTCTCGGGCTTGTCGGCCGAGTCGAAGCTCTGCTTGGCGGAGCCCACGAGGACGAGTCCGCGGAACTTCGCGGCCTCCTCCGCCTTGCAGACGACGTCGTCCCAGAGCCGAAAGCCCCCGCCCGAGAAGCCCAGCGCGAAGAGCTTGCCGTCCTGCAGCGCGAACTGCTTGCGCAGAGCCTCGAGGTACTTGGGCGCGTAGCCCACGGCTTCCTGGCCGTTGTCACATCGCTCGAGCGCGATCAGCAGAAGCGTAGCCTTCCCCACGGAGGCCTTCACCGTCTGGAGAAAGTCGGCCGCCTTGCCTCCATTCCCGTGCAGCAGCAGGACGGCCGGGCACGGCTTCTTCGGGGAGTACCCGCTCGGCACGAGCACGACGAACGCCTCCTTCTTGCCGTCGATCTCGACCGTACCCTCCTGCACGCCCTTCTTCCAGGCCGGCAGCGGCGGAGCCGCGGCGGCCTGCGGCTTGCCGTCTTCCGCGTGCGACGGGGTGACGTCGGCGAACACGCCGAAGACGCCAAGGAGGAGCAGGAGGAGCGGCGTGAGGGAGCGCATGACCCGATGGTACCGAGTCCGGTCGACGCGTCCGCGCCGATGCCTTCCGGGACGCGGACGGTTCCTGGCTATCATCTCGAGCATTCATGAGCGACGTCCCCGATGCCTCGGATCGTCCCGTGCCTCAGGGGGGCGCGACACCCGTCGTGCGACGCTCTCGACGGCTGGGCTGTGGGATCGGTCTCGGCGCCCTTGGGGCTCTGTTGCTCGGCGGGTATCTGTTGGTCCGCGCCTGGATGCCGGGAACCACCGTGACCGTCACCCATGTCGGGGATCGTCCGCTCGAAGGGATCGTGCTCATGGCCGTGGAGGAGGGCAGCGGCCACGTGCGCAGAGAGTGGCCCATCGGCACGCTGCGGCCCGGGGAGTCGCACGATCGTCCGCACGTCCCAAACGACGGTGAAGGGCGTTGCGTGCGCCGCACGTGGCAACGTGGGCCTCAGCCCGGACCGGAACCGAGGTCTGAGGGAAGGAAACTCGAGGTGGCCGGGGCGGCCTAAGCCACGCAGGGTCATGCGGGGGCGGCGGGTGGCGCACCGCTGGTGGACGGCCCGCCTGTGGACGCAATGGGAGCCCGGCGGGTCTCAAAAAGCGTCAATTTCGGGGCGTCGGAGGCGTCAGGCCGTCGAGAACACCGTCACGGCGAGTTGCCGTACGTTCGGCGCGCGGTACGAGCGGTTGAAGGAGGGTGAGGGGAGCGAGAACATCGAAGGCTCCAGGGATATGTTCGTGAATAGTTCGTATGCTACCCCCTCCCACCGACAACGCCATCCACGACGCGCTCCACGGAGGGCTGCCATCCCGCGATCGCATCCAGGCGCGGCGAGCGGACGATCGAGACCAACAACAGCCCT
>JAYTCP010000317.1:0-3258 GCA_043736435.1 Planctomycetia bacterium
ACTACACGCTCCACGTGAGCGTGAACGCGAGCAACAAGGTGATCGAGGCGACGAACGCGCACCCGAACCAGGTGAGCGTCCCGGTGCGCGTCCCGAGCCCGAGCCAACCCCTGCGGTAGGCAGCCTCTCCGGTACGCTGGCCGGGGGAGCCTGTCCGCCCCGGGGCCGGGCCCCTGCGCGCGGGCATCCGACGAATCTCGCTTGCCGGGCCCCTGATGTGGAGTAGGCTCGGTTGCGCAGCATGTCGCGGATCCCTACCCTCCTTCTGCTCGCGGTCGCCCTGTTCACCGGGGTGGTACCGCTCCGTCGATGCCATGCGCGCGACGGCGGGGGGGGCGGAGTCGTGCCCCTCGGCCAGCACGGGCACACGCACGATGCGCACGATGCGCACGAGGCGTCGGCGTGCGCTCACGGCCATGCAGCGGCGGGCGTGCTTGCGCACGGGCACGAGGCCTGCAGCCACGACGTGTGCGGCTGCGATCACGACGACTCCCTGCCCGCGACGCGCGAGCGCTGCTGCGTGGACACGCCGTTCGACGCGGGGCTCGCTTCCGAGTCCGTGACCCTCGCCCCGCCCGCGATCCTGCCGCCGACGGCATGGACCGGCGCGGGGGAGGCCGCGGCACCCGCGCCCGTGCCGGCGTGGGCCCGCCCGGAAGCGCCTCCGGACCTGCTGCGCAGCGTACGGAACACCGTCCTCCTCCGGTGACTGCGGCGGCTTCGTGCCGTCGTCGTGTCCCGTGAATCGGAGGAGGGTCGTGTCGTGGCAGATGAGATCGACAGTGCAGAGGGTCCGTCCGTCGTGCGGAGGAGTCGATGGGGCGCCGCGGGGCGGCTCATGGCCGGCGCCGTCACCGGGCTACTCGTCCTCGGGGTCGGGCTGATCGGCGGGTTCGTCGCGGGCAAGCAGGTCTCGGCGCCCGGAGGCGGCGGACATGCGGAGGGGGAGCCGGCAGCGGCCGGTGGCGATGCGCACGCCAGCCACGAGGGCGCCGCGGCGTTGACTCCGCAGACGTTGGCGAATCTGGGCATCGAGACGGGCGAGCTCAAGGCGACGGAGTTCGTCCGCTCCCGGGAGGTCGCCGCGGTGGTCGTGGAGCCGCGCGGGGCCCGGAGGCGGGCCTACGCGCCCGTGGCGGGCCTGCTGCGTCGGGTCCTGGTCCGCCCCGGCTCGGTCGTCAAGGCGGGCGAGCCGGTCGCCGAGATCCTGCGGGATCCGTTCCCGCGCCCCACCCTCACCTTGACGGACTCGCTCCTGCGCAGCCTCGACGAGGAGTTCCACCGCGCCGTCGCCGACCTCCGCACGTCGTCTCTCACTCTCGAGCTCGCCCGTGCCGAGCTCGAACGCGTGCGGAAGATCATCGGAGCTTCCGGGACGTCCGGATCCCTCCCCAGCAAGACGGAGATCGACCTGCAGCGCGAGGCCCGACGCGCGGAGCGCAGCCTCGAGAATGCGCGGGAGGAGGCACGCCGGCACGGGCTGACAGTCGAGGAGGTGGCGGGCATCGAGGCGGGCACGGCCCCGGCGCCGAAGGCTCCCGACGTCCACCGCGTCCTCGACGCGCGTCTCCTCTGGGGCCCGCCCGCCGATCGCGTCGTCGCCCTGCTGCCCGAATCGGTGCGATCGGCGCCCTTCATCGTCGCCCTGGTCGGCGAGCTCTTCGCCGCCGGCCTCCTGTCCGGTGAGCTCGAGGACGCGCTCCGCTCCCGCCCCGGGATCCGCGACGCGTTCGCAGACGTCGCCGGCCTGATCCAGGCGGGCGAGACGGTGGAGGGCGTGCTCGCGCTCGAAGGAGGGGGCGGCTTGCGCCCCACGGTGCTCGTGCGGGCCCCGGCCGACGCGCCCGACTGGGACGTGATCTCGCTCGACGCGGTCTCCGGCGCGCACGTATCGCGCGGCGGGGAGATCGCGACGCTGCTCTCGTCGCATCGGATGGCGCTGCGCCTGGCGCCCACGGGCGAAGACATCGTTGCGCTCGAGCGCGCCCTGGCCGCGGGCGAGGTGCTCGTGGCCGAGCCCCTCCAGCCGGGCGCGGGACCTTCACTCTCGGGGTTGCGGGTCACGCGCTTCGAGCCGCCTGCGCAGGCTGGAGGGCTCGCCTCTCCGCTCATCGAATTCGACAACAAGCCACTCACCCTGGACGCCGAGTCCGCGGCCCCGCAGGCCAGGTCGTGGCAGTTCCGCGAAGGTACGCGATACCGGGTCGCAGTCCCCCTCGAGCGTTTGCCCGACCGCTTCGTGCTGCCGGCCGAGGCGATCGTGACCCGGGGCGCGGACCAGGTGATCGTCGTGCAGGAGGGTCGCAACTGGCGACAGGTCCCCGTCCGCGTCGAGTACCTCGACGCGCGGGTGGCGGTCGTCCCCGTGAAGAACGGCGGCGTCTTCGCGGGCGACCGCGTGGTGATGCGCGGCGCGTACGCGCTCGCACTGGCCCTCCAGGCGGCGGCGGGTGGGGGAGTCGACCCCCACGCCGGCCACAATCACTAGGCGCCGCCATGATCAACCTCAATCGCATCATCGCGGGCAGCCTGCGTGGACGGCGCACGGTGGCCGCGCTCGCCCTGGCCATCTCGGTCTACGGGATCTTCACCGCGCTGTCGCTTCCCGTGGACGTGCTGCCGGACCTGAACCGGCCCACGGTCACCGTGATGACGGAGGCCCACGGCCTCGTCCCGGAGGACGTCGAACGGCTCGTCACCCGCCTCGTCGAGCAGTCCGTGAGCGGGGCGACGGGCGTGACGCGGGTGCGCTCGAGCAGCGGGCTCGGCTTGTCCGTCGTGTTCGTCGAGTTCGGCTGGGAGACGGAGATCTTCCGCAATCGACAGATCGTCCAGGAGAAGCTCGCGGCCGTGAAGGGACAGCTCCCGCCCGGGGTCGAGCCGACCATGGCACCGATCTCGAGCATCATGGGGCAGGTGCTCCAGATCGGCATCCGGAGCCGCACCGGGGAGACCGACGCCTCCGCGCTCCGTGTGATCGCCGACACGCTCGTGCGGCCGCGCATCGTCTCGGTCCCCGGCGTCGCGCAGGTCGTTCCGATCGGCGGCAGCCCCCGTCAGCTCCAGGTCGTGGCCGACGCTCGCGCGCTCCGCGCCTTCGACGTGGGGCTCCACGAGGTCGCGAAGGCGATCCGGGACGCCAACGTGGCGGGCTCCGGCGGCGTGCTGCCCCTGGGCCCGGAGGGGCCGCTCGTAACGGTGCCGGGGCTCATCCGCGGACCCCACGACCTGGAAGCGGCTACCGTGCGGAGCGATCCC
>JAYTCP010000318.1:0-7162 GCA_043736435.1 Planctomycetia bacterium
CCGGGGCGGACCCGGGACGGGCGGGGGCGAGCGGTGAGCGACTCCGTCGCCCTCCGGCGCGAGCGGGGCGGGGTCCGCCTGATCGACCACCTCGATGCCGTGCGCGTCCAGGATCTGAAGGACGTGTACGCGTTCTGGTCGGGCGGCGAGCCGCCCGAGCTGCCCAAGCGCGAGATCGTCCGCCAGCTCGCGGACGTGATGGGGGACGAGGGCACGGTCTACCGCCGGGTCCGGACGCTCACGAAGAAGGTCCTCGACGTCCTGCTCGTCCTCCTGCGCCGCGCGGAGTACCGCAGCGACCTCCCCGGGCTCTTCCGCCGCCATCCCGGCGAGGAGCAGGTCGCGCTCGAGTACAGCGAGGCCGAGGCCGCGCTCAAGGCCCTCGTCCGCCGCGGGTTCGTCGGCGAGTGGCCCGACCGCAGCGTGGCCCTGCATGGCCGCGCAACGTATGCGGTCCCCGTCGAGCTCGGGGACATCCTCTCGAGCCTGTTCCGCGAGGAGACGCGCACGGTGCGCAGCGTCTTCTCCCTCGGGGGCTTCGCCGCGTCCCTCGGCGCGACCGACCGGCTCGCCCTTCACCGTGCGTTCCCCTCGCTGCCCCGCGAGGTCGGCGAGCACGACGCCCGCGCGATCCTCGGGGAGGACGGCGCCCCCGCGCGCTTCGCCGCCGTGGCGCCGGACGCGCTGCGCGCGCTCGCCTGGCGCACCCTCGAGAAGGACGGCGGCGTCCTCCTCCGGTCGGAGTACGGGGGCCGCGACGGGGCGCAGGACCATCCGTGGGACCGCCGCACGTGGGCGCGGGCCCTCGAGACGGCGGGCGTCGGCACCGTGGCGCGCCTCTCGCTCGGCGACTACGGCATCGCGTGCGACGACGAGGCGCTCGTGATCTTCCACGAGACGGGCGAGGACGCGCTGCGCCGGGTCGCTCCGGCCGAGCCCGAGGCGGACGAGGTCTTAAGGCCCGGCGGCGACCTCGTCGCGGACCTCGCGACCTTCCTCGGCCAGGTGAAGCGCTCGCCCGTGCGCCTCACGCGCGAGGGCGACGTCCACAAGGCGGCCCGCCGCCGCCTCGAGGAGGGCTTCGTCTTCCGCGAGACCTCGATCGCCGGGACGCCCGAGGTCTGGGCGCTCCTCCGCTCCTCCGCCGACCACCTCGCCCTCGTGGGACCCGACGCGGAGGGCTTCCTGGTCGCCCGGGAGGACGCCGACCGCTGGTCCGCGCAGAGCCTCGACACGAAGGTGCGCGGGCTCTACAAGCTCGCCCTCGAGTCGCCCGGGTCGAGGGGCCGCAGCCTCCACCTCTGCGAGATGCGCGCCGTGGTGGAGGACCTCCTGAAGGAGGCGCCCACCCGCTGGTGGACCGAGGACTCGCTCTTCGTCGTCGCCCGCCTGCGCTACCTCGCGACCCTGGACGCGCGGCGGATCAAGGACCGCCACCGGGATCGCCACTTCAGCGCGTTCGTCTCGGGACGCGAGGGGGTGCGAGACCTCCTCCTCGAGCTCGCGGGGCCGTGGCGTCGCACGCTCTACCTGCTGGGCCTCGTGGACGTGGCCATGCGCGCCGACCGTCCCACGGCGATCCGGCTCTCCACGCTGGGCGCCCGCGTGCTCGGGGCCGGCAACGCCGTCGACGAGTCGAGCCGGCCGCTCATCGTCACCCCCGACTTCGAGGTCGTCGTCCTCCCCGAGGGCGACGTCTCGGAGACCGTCCACCACCTCGGCTCCTATGCCGCCCGCGTCCGCAACGGGGACGTCGTCCACTTCCGCTTCACCCGCCCGAGCATCGAGGCCGCCGTCGCCGAGGGCCGCTCCATCGTCGAGCTGCTCGGGTGGATCGCCGAGCGCGCCCGCGGCCCGGTGCCGAAGAACGTGTCCGTCACCCTCGAGGACTGGGCCCAGGGCGTCTCGTTCGCCACGCTCGAGCGGGGCATCGTCCTCCGCGTGCAGCGGCCGGAGACCCTGGACAAGGCCCTCGCCCACGCGGGCATGAAGGCCCTGCTCGTGCGTCGCCTCTCCCCGACGGAGGCCCTCCTCAAGGAGGAGCCCAAGGACCGCAAGCTCCTCGGCGATCTGCGCACCGAGGGGATCTACTTCGAGGGGCCGTAGGGCCGTAGGGCGTAGGGGCCTTCGGGGTGGAGCCCCCGGGCGGGCCATCGCGGCCGTCCCGGAAGGTAGGGGGGCCGGCCGGACGGAAGGTGGGGGGGGCGCGGGGGGCCACAGGGCCCGATCGGTGGCCCGACGTCCTTTCCCCACTCCGGGACTGGGACCGGAACCGGGACCGGGCCGGGCGGGTCATCGACGGGCCGGCGCCCAACGGTGCCCCCGATGGTGAAGGCCCGGGCCGGTCCGTACTATCCTCTCCCCCTTCCTTCCTTCCCATCGGCTCCGAGGTCTCCCCATGGCCGGCAACGGCGGACACAAGCACCGTGAAATTCGTCTGAAGCGCAAGCGCGAGCGCGCCCGCAAGCTCGGCCGCGCGAACGTCGATCGCGTGCGCAAGCTGTTCGAGGACAAGGGCCAGACGTGGGATCCGGCGAAGAACACGGCCCAGGCGACCGCCATGAACCACCACGGCCGTCGCGTGGCGCTGGCGGTTCACGAAGGCAAGTAGCCGCGGAAGGGGCGGCAGGGTCACGGTCCGAGCGCCCATCGTCGGGCCGGAGGCAGGCACCACGGCCCGTCTCCGGCCCGTCGTCGTTCTAGGGTGCGGTCGCGTTCCGCCCCGCCAAGCGACGGTCCGGCTCGGTCCCTCGGCACACCGGGGGGCCCGCCCCGTCGGGCCCCGACCCGGCTACGGTCCGGCTCGGTCTCGGCCGATCTGACCACCGATGGGGGTGCTCCATGCGCCGTCTCGACCCGACCTGCCCGCCTCCGGACCGCCTCGGCGGGCTGTCGGTCGACGTGCTGCATTGGATGGGAGCCGCGAGCCGCGCGCTCGACACGGTGGATCCCGGCCCGA
This sequence comes from Planctomycetia bacterium, assembly GCA_043736435.1. Taxonomy (GTDB): domain Bacteria; phylum Planctomycetota; class PLA2; order PLA2; family JAEUHO01; genus JAYTCP01. The sequence continues at coordinate 2,960 of JAYTCP010000318.1, forward strand.
TGCGCGTGCGCGTCGACGACCACGGGCACGTGACGCCCCGCGCCCCGCGGCGCGGGACCGGCATCGTCGTCGCCTCCGGCTGGGGCCGCCCCTAGAGCGGCAGCCGCTGCCCCGCTGCGACGCGCTCGCGAGCACGGATTCTCGACGGCGGCGCGCCGCGCGAAGTACGCTGCGCGCATGCGGGGTCAGGACGAGGTGCCTTCCGGGAGCGCGTGGCTGGTCGATGCCTACGGGTGCGACCCGGAGCGGCTCCGTTCGACCTCCGAGCTCGAGGCGCTGTTCCGCGGCGTCGTGAGCGACCTCGGGCTGCATCCCCTCGGGCCCACGCGGTGGCATGCCTTCCCCGCGCCGGGCGGCGTCACCGGGTTCCTCCTCCTCTCCGAGTCGCACCTGTCCGTGCACACGTTCCCGGAGCGCGGGTTCGCGGCGATCGACCTCTACTGCTGCCGCCCCCGTCCCGTCTGGGACTTCGAGCGCGAGCTCGCCCGCCGGCTCGGCGCGTCGCAGGTGACGGTCCGTCGGGTCGTCCGGGGCGAGGGCGGCGCGACGTGAGCCTGCGCACGGTCCCGTGCCCCGGGTGCGGCGCCACGCTCACCTTCCAGAGCGCCGCCTCCGTGTGCATCGTGTGCCCGTACTGCGGGGGCGGGTCGATGCGCACGGACCGCGCGCTCGAGTCCTTCGGGACCGTGGCGGAGCTCGCGCCCATCGAGTCGCCCCTCGAGCTCTACCGGACGGGCCGCTTCGGGGGCGTCGGCTGGACGGCCGTCGGCCTCCTCCAGCTCGACCACGGCGCCGGCCCCTGGAACGAGTGGTGCCTCCTCTTCGACGACGGCACGTGGGGCTGGTACGCGGAGGCGCAGGGACAGACGCTGTTCACCCGCAAGGCGGAGGGCGCGACCGCGCCGACCCACTCCGAGCTGGTCCCCGAGCTCGAGCTCGACATCGCGGGGCACGGCCGGTACCTGGTGGCCGAGGTCGGTGAGGCGAGGCTCACGTCGGCCCGCGGCGAGCTCCCCGTGCGCGTGGTGCCCGGCGCCACGGTGCGCTACGCCGACCTGCGCGCCGCGGACGGCGGCTTCGGCACCCTCGACTACGGCACCGGCATCACGCTCGAGAGCGCCTTCGTGGGCCGCGAGGTCGACCCGGCCGAGTTCGGCCTGGATCCCGAGAAGGCCGTCCGGGCCGAGAAGCGCGTGGAGGCGAAGCGCCTCCAGTGCGCGCAGTGCGGCGGCGCCGTGCGGATGCGCGACCCCGCTTCCCTGCGCGTGGTGTGCGAGTCCTGCGGCACCCTCCTCGCGCCGGACGCCGAGGGGACGAGGGCGCTCGGCAAGGCGGCCGTGCTGGCCACCCATCCTGCGATCCCCCTGGGCACGAAGGGCACGCTCCGGGGCACCGCGTACGAGGTCCTCGCCTACCTCGTGCGCTCCGTGCGCGTCGACGGCGTGCGCTACCCGTGGAGCGAGTACCTCCTCCGCTCTGAAAAGGGCGCCTACCACTGGCTCGTCGAGTCGGGCGGACACTGGCTGCGCGCGACGCCGGTCGGCCCCGGCCAGGCGAAGGCAGGAGCCTCCGTCGGCACCTACGGCGGGCGCACCTTCAAGCACTTCCAGGGCGGCGAGGCCGTCGTGGACCACGTCCAGGGCGAGGTCTACTGGACCGTGGCCGTGGGCGAGAAGGTGAAGGTGGCCGACTACGTGGATCCGCCCTTCCTGCTCTCCGTCGAGCGGACGGGCAAGGAGACCCACGTCTCCGTCGGCGAGTACCTGCCCGTCGAGGAGGTCGCCGCGGCGTTCCCCGCCGCCGAGAGGCTCCGTGCGCCGGTCGGCGTGGCCCCCGCGCAGCCCAACCCCTTCGTGGGGACGAAGGGCAAGTTCTGGGGCACGGGCTGCCTGATGACCGTGGTCCTCGGCGTGCTGATGCTCGTCATCGGCAGCGCGGCGGGGGGATCCAACGTCGGCGCGCTCTTTCCCGGTGCGGTGCTCGCCTTCGCCCTCCTGCTGCCCGCGATCGTCGTCCAGACGCGCGCGAGCACGTTCGAGGTGCGCAGGTGGGCCGACAGCGACCATCCCATGACCCGCTCGTCCGACGACGACGAGTAGCGGAGGAGGACCCGATGCCCATGCCCGAGAAGAAGCTCCTCGCCTACTGGATCTACGGCGCGACCGTGCTCGCCCTGTACGGGACGGGCGGGTTCCAGGGTTGGTGGAAGAATCTGATCCGCTTCGAGGGGACCCGATGGATCGGGCCCGGCGGCTCGGGAATCGGCGGCAGCGGCAGCGGCTCGTCCGGCGGCGGCGGCTTCCGCGGAGGCAAGTGACATGGACTGGGACAGCATGCTCGGCCACCTGCTGGCGGCGGCGATCTTCGGGGCCATCGGCATCGCCATGTTCCTCGTGGCGCTCAAGCTGATCGTGAAGTTCGGGCCGTTCGACATCCGCAAGGAGATCGAGACGGACCACAACACGGCGCTCGGCATCGTGATCGGGTCGATCCTGCTCGGCCTGGCGATCATCGTGGCCTCCGCCATCCGGGGATGAGACTCCGCCTCGTCTTCCTGACGGTCTTCGTGATCGCCGCGTGCGGGCTCGGCTACGAGCTCGTCGCCGGCTCCCTCGCGTCGTACCTGCTGGGCGACTCGGTCGCCCAGTTCTCCACCGCGATCGGCCTCTACCTCTTCGCGCTGGGCGTCGGGGCCTGGCTCTCGAGGTTCGTCGTCTCCCGGCTGGTCCCGCGGTTCGTGGACCTGCAGTGCGCGATCGCGGTGCTCGGCGGCACCTCCGCGGCCGTGCTGTTCCTCGCCTTCGCGTCGGGGCGTTGGTTCCGACCCGTCCTCTACGGGGAGATCCTCTCCGTGGGCACGCTCGTCGGCCTCGAGATCCCGCTCCTCCTGCGGATCCTGAAGGACGAGATGGACTTCAAGGACCTGGTCTCCCGGGTGCTCACCTTCGACTACGTCGGCTCGCTGGTGGTGGCGCTCGCCTTCCCGATGCTCCTCGTCCCGCGGCTCGGCCTCGTGCGGACCGCCATGCTCCTCGGCCTCCTCAACGCCTTCGTCGGCCTCTGGAGCACCTGGATCTTCGAGGATCGGCTCCCCCGACCCGGCGGCGTCCGCGCCCGGGCCGCGCTCGCCATCGTCGTCCTCTCCCTCGGCATGGCGTTCGGCGAGCACGTGACGCTCCACGCCGAGACCTCGCTGTTCGCCGACGAGGTGCTCTACTCGCGGTCGACGCCGTACCAGCGCATCGTCGTGACGGGCAACGAGAACGGCTTCGCCCTCTGGCTCAACGGCGCGCTCCAGTTCACGAGCGCCGACGAGTACCGCTACCACGAGGCCCTCGTCCACCCGGCGATGGCGCTCTCGGCGGAGCCCCGCCGCGTCCTCGTCCTGGGCGGCGGGGACGGGCTCGCCGTGCGCGAGGTCCTCAAGCATCCGGGGGTCGAGCGGGTCGTGCTGGTCGACATCGACCCGGCCATGACGGGGCTCTCGGGCGAGGTCGAGCGCCTCGGCGTGCTCACGGGTTTCGCCCTAGCCGACCCGCGCGTCACGATCGTGAACGACGACGCCATGCGCTGGCTCGACGGCGCGCCGGGGCTCTTCGACGTGGCGATCGTGGACTTCCCCGACCCGGCCTCCTTCGCCATCGGCAAGCTCTACACGACGCGCTTCTACGAGCGCCTCCAGCGGGTGCTCGCGCCCGACGGCGTGGTGGCCGTCCAGGCCACGTCGCCGTTCCACGCCCGCCGGAGCTTCTGGTGCGTGGTGCGGACGCTCGAGGCCTCGGGCCTCGCGACCCTCCCGTACCGCGCATTCGTGCCGTCGTTCCGCGGCGACTGGGGCTTCGTCCTGGCCTCGCGCCGGCAGCTCGCCGTCCCCGCGACGATCCTGCCGGGGCTGCGGTCCCTGGACGTGCCCTCGATGAAGGCGCTGTTCGTGCTGCCGCCCGACCTCGGCCGCGTCGACGTCGAGGTGAACCGCCTCGACAACCAGGTCCTCGTGCGCACCTACGAGGAGGAGGCGAAGTCGTGGTCGTGAGCCCGGGGACTCCCGGGCCCCGTCCCTCGCGACGGGACGTGCTGCGGGCCGGCGCCGGCGCCGCGGCGCTCCTGTCGCTCCCCGCGTGCGCGGGCGGGCGCGAGATCTCCGGGCGCATCGTGGGGGCGTCCGACGAGCGCGGCCATTGGCTGCGCGACGGCGCGCCTCCG
>JAYTCP010000319.1:0-4526 GCA_043736435.1 Planctomycetia bacterium
CTCCTCGCGCGGTGCTCGCGAGGGCAGCGCCACCGGCGGGGATCCCGCGGCGAAGGCCCTCATCGAGGCGTTCGAAACCAGCGCGCGCCGCGACCTCGATCTCCTGCGCGCCCAGCTCGCCTCGGCGCCCGCGCGCCCCGCGGCCGCGGGAGCGGACGCGGCGACGCTCGTGCGGGAAGCGAGGGACCACTACTGGGTGCAGTGGCAGCGCGACGGGGCGTGGGTCGACATGGACCCCGCGTTCTCCGACTCGGCGCCGAGCCGCGCCGCCACTGCGCCGGAGCAGTCGTTCGGTGCCGTCCCCGAGTCCGCGGAGCACCGCGTGGCGCTGCGCCTTCGCGTCGAGGAGTACCCGGTCCTCGCCGCAGGCGACGAGGCCACCGCGCCCGCCTTGCGGGACCTCCTCGCCTTCGACGCGAAGGCAGCGGACCTCTCCGGCGAAGACCTCGTGCTCGTGCATCAGCCCGCCGGGTGGAGCGGCCCGACGGAGAGCCTCGCCGGCGCCATCGTCGACGCCGCGGCGGACACGGGCGAGATGAAGTCGCTTCTGTTCCAGGGAGAGCAGTGGGTGGAGGGGAAGCCGTTCTGGCATCGGCTTCCGGCGGGGGGCGGCCTCGGCGGCGTCCGCGACCGCCTCGGCGGGATGGGGACCCGGAAGGCTGTACCCGTGGTCACCGCGATGTGGGTGGACTTCGAGCTCCGCTCGCCGAGCGGGTCGAAGGTCGAGGTGCGCCGCGAGATCTTCGACCTCGTGGGGATGGCGCGCAGGGCGTCCGGAAAGACCCTCACGAGCGCCGAGGTGCGCGAACGCAGCACGGCCCCGGCCGCGCTCCATCCCTGGACCTCCGTCCACGATTTCCTCTTCACGACCGGCGGCGTGGCCCCCGTCCACGTCGCGGGCCTGGCGCCGGCCGAGGGCAAGGACGACGCCGTCGACGTTGGGCTGGTGCTGCGACGGATCGCCGCGGGCTACGTGGCGACCGCGGACGCGCTGCTCGATCGGCTCGGGGGGCCCCAGGGGGCCTTGGTGCGGTTCTATCCGGACTCGCCCCGCGTCACGGTCGCGGAGATGCTCGTCGGCGAGCGCGTGGCACTCGACCTACGGCGCGCCGCCGTTCGCGCCGTGGTCGGTCCTTCGGGTGGCGACCCCTTCCAGGCGCGGTTGGCCAGGGGTGTCGCCGAAGGCACGCTCGAGCGAGCGGTGGTGGAGGCGCTGTCCCGCACTGCGGCGCCGGGCGAGACGTGGCCCGCCGTGCTGAGCACCAGCCTCGTGTTCGAGCGGGCGGTGGCGGAGCGCGTCCCGTTCTCGTGGAAGCACGACGAGGTGGCGAAGGGCGCCGCGCTCGAGGACGCGCTCGCTCGCCTCCGGGAGGAAGAGCGCGCCGGCTTCCTGGCGCTCGCGCCGACCCGGCCGGTCTCGATCGGTGGAGCGCCGAGGCTGGCCTGGTGGCGCGTTGACCCGCGTTCGGGTGAGACGACCGGCGTCACGGACGAGGGCCTGCACGGCGCCGGCGGCGAGAAGCCGCTCACGAAGTGCTTCACGACGCTGCGGGTAGCGGGTGGTCGGGTGGCGATCATCCGCTTGGCTCCCGGGGCGGCAGCCGCCAAGAACATCTACGAGTTCCTCGCGGACTCGCGCACGTTGGCGACCTTCAACCGGACCACGCAGACCCAGGAGTTCTGGAACATGTTCCAGGGCCTCGCCAACCGTGGCTGGAGCTATCTGCACTGACCGCGAGGCGCTTCGGACCGCGCGCGGCGGTGGCGTTCCGAGAGCCTCATCTTTTGAGGAGGTGTTGCATGGGCCGGTACGCGACCGTCACGGCGCGGATGCTCCTGGGCTTGACGGCGGTGCTCGGGACCGTCGCGGGGGGGGGCGGGGGGGCAGCCGCCGACGAGCCGCCCGCGGCGGTTCGCACCGGCGTCGAGCTGGTCGGCCGTTCTGAGGACGACGCGCCGCCCGAGCGCTGGACCCTCCGGGAGAAGGGCACCGACAAGGTCGTCGCCCCGGTCGAGGGCCGGTGGGGCTTCGCCCCCGCGCCCCCGGGGACCTACGCGCTCACCGTCCTGCCGGCGGGCCATCAGGCCCTTCAGCTGACGTGGGGCGACGTGACGGTGGAGCAGGGCCGGGCGGCGCGGGTGGAGCTTCGCTCCGGCCTCGAGCTCGCCGGCCGGAGCGCTCAGGAGGAGCCGCTCGAGCACTGGGACGTGACCGACAAGTCGACCGGCAAGCAGGTCGCCCGCGTGTGGCGACGGTGGGGCTTCACGCCGCTGCCGCCGGGGTCCTACGTGGTGACCGCCCTCCCGAGCGGGCACTCCGCCCAGCCGATCCGCTGGGGCGAGGTCACGGTGATCGCAGGCCAGACGGCCCGCCTCGAGCTCCGTTCGGGGATCGAAGTCGCCGGCCGCGGCGAGCCGGACGAAATCCTCGAGCATTGGGACGCGATCGACGAGGCCACCGGCGAGCGGGTGGCCCGCACGTGGCGCCGATGGGGGTTCACGCCGCTCGTGCCCGGGAGCTATGCCGTGCGCATCCTCCCGCAGGGGCAGGAGGCGATGGACGTCTTCTGGAGCCGGGTCGTGGTGACCGAAGGGGCCGTGACCGCCCTCAAGGTCGCCTCGGGGATCACACTCACAGGTCGCCCGGGAGAAGAGGCGCCTCCGAAGTGGCTCGTCGTCGATCCCGCGACCAACAAGCCCGTGGCCCTCGTGCACGGCCGCTGGGGGTTCACACCGCTTCCCGCCGGGACGTACACGGTGGTCAAGACTTCGCTGCGTTTGCCCACGGTGGAGGTCAAACCGGACGAGGTGGTCCTCCTCGAGGAGGCCGACCTTGCGACGCGCCTGGCGAGGGTGACGGGAGGCGGACGGAAGACGGAAGCGGAACGCGATCCCGAGGCCCATCGGAAGCTGCAAGAGCAGATCGAGCTCGTCATTCGACGGGCCGCCGCCTGGCTCAAGACCCAGGAGCGGGTGACCCGGATGGACCCCAAGTCGAGCGACGGGAACTCGACGATCGGCATCCTGGCGCTCTTGCACGCCGGCGAGTTGGAGCGCGACCCGGCCCTGGGTCGCCGCTGCCGCGACTTCCTGTTGCGCCGACCGCTCAACGGCAGCGACAGCACCTACGCGACCTCCATTACCGCCATGGCCTTACGCGACTTGGGCGTGCGCCGCCATCGCGCGCGGGTCAGAGACTGCGCGACCTGGCTGGTCGAGAACCAGGGCTGGGGGGAGGCGCGGAGGGTCTGGGGCTACGGCGATCCCGTCCCCGGCTTCGACACGGCGGGGCCGGTCGAGGACCGGTCGGCCCGACCCGTCCGAGCGCCGTCCGGGGGGCGCGGGGGGCAGGAGGTGCTCCGCCGCGGGGTCGTCTCCACTCCCCGCTCCGACTGGGACAACTCCAATTCGCAGTTCGCCGTCTTGGGCCTCCATGCCGCGGCGCAATGGCGCATCGGGATTCCCCGGGAGTCGTGGGAACGCGTCGAAGCGCACTTCCGTCAGGTGCAGAACAAGGACGGGGGCTGGGGCTACTTCGCGGAAAGCGCCCGGGGCAGCATGACGTGCGCGGGGCTCGCCAGCCTCCTCATCGCGCGGCATCACCTCGGGGCCGAGCAACCCGGGCTCGATCCGGCGGTGGTCCACGGCTTGGAGTGGCTCGACTGGCGCTTCACGGTCCAGGAGAACCCGTTCTCGGGCTCGAACCACTACTACTACCTCTACGGCCTCGAGCGGGTCGGAGTCCTGGCCGGCACCGAATTCCTTGGCGAGCATGAGTGGTACCCCGTCGGGGCCCGCTACCTCCTTCAGGAGCAACGGGCGAACGGGTCGTGGCTCTCCACCAAGGGGCCGCCGGCGGGGAGCCCTCCGGACTACATCGACACCTGCTACGCGATCCTCTTCCTGCGTCGGGCGACGCTGCCACTCGCCACCGAGCTCCCCGCGCTCCTCTCCGTGACCCACGACGACACCCAACGGCGCCGGGACTCGGCACCCGCCATCGAGCTGATCTTCGACTCCTCCGGGAGCATGAAGGACCCGGTGGAGGGCAAGCCCAAGATCGAGATCGCCCGCGCCGTGCTGACGGAGGTGCTCGATGGCCTTTCCCCCGACGTCCAGGTGGGCCTGCGCCTCTACGGGCACCGCGGCGTGTGGCTCGACCGGAGCAGCAATCCGCAGGCCCCCCTGCTCGATCGCAACGACCCACGCCTGAAGAAGGACAGCGAGCTCGTCGTCGCCATCGGACCGCTGGACGACGCGCGCCGCGCCCAAATCCGCAGGCGCATCGCCACCACAGAGCCCCGCGGCTGGACGCCGATGGTCCATTCGCTCCTCGAGGCCCGGAAGGACTTCCCAGCAGGCAGCAAGGCCCCGCGGACGGTCGTCCTCATCAGCGACGGCGAAGAGACCGGCGGCGGCAAGCTGGAGGACGTGGCCGCCGCCTACTCCGAGGCGGGCATCGCGACGACCATCCACGTCGTCGGCTTCGACATCGAGGGCACCGAGGCCGAGCGCGAATTGCGGGA
>JAYTCP010000320.1:0-4715 GCA_043736435.1 Planctomycetia bacterium
CCGCGCGGACGATGCGTCGCTCCGCCACCAGGTCGAGCGCCAGGTCCGGATCGGCGCCTTGAGCCCCTCCGAGAGCGTCGAGGACGTCGGCGTCCCCAAGCGCCCGCATCTTCGCCCGGGGGTCGAGCGGAATGACCCTGGGCTCCGCGTGTCCGCCCCCGGGAAAGGGCAGCAGCACCAGCGCCGAGCCGTCCTGGGTCCACCACGCGCCCCGCATCCAGCTCAGCGAGCTGGACGTGCGCTCCATGCCGTCGATGTCATGCGGCGTCCATGCCTCCGTCAGCGCGAGTGCCCGTCGCACGACGCCGCGTTCGTCGGCGAGGACGATGCATCTGCCACGGCCGTCGCCGAACGCCGCGCGCAGGGCCGCGAACCCGCGGCCGCGCGGCTCGATGCGGACGTCGAGCGGCAGCTCGTCGAGGGTGCCCTCCCCGCGGATCACCTCGGCGCCGTCGATGATCTCGAGGAAGCGGTAGCGGCCCCGCGGCTCGCTCCGGCCCGGCGTGAGGTGATTGCCGGTCTCCGTGGGCTCGACGGTGACCACGAAGCGCCCCGTCGGATCGACGATGCGCTGAGGCTCATAGAGCCCCCAGCTGTCGGCGCTCGCGGACCCCGTCGCGAAGGCGAGCACGCAGAGGAACAGCGTCGGGAGCCACGGAAGCGGGACGCGCCGGGATCGACGAAGCCGCGCCCCCGCCGCCCCCCTGACCATCGCCGAGGGATCCACGCCCCCCCTCACCGCCGAGCGCCCGCCGCGAAGTGCGCGCGGAGGAGCGCCTCGCTGAGCCCGAAGTGCCGGTGGAGAGCCTCGGCGCAGTCGCGCCCCACGGCGTCCTCGCAGCGGCCGGCGGGGGTCAGGACCCACATGCGGTCATGCTCCTCGGCGTAGGAGACGAGCTCGTCGCCCCGGCGGCGCGCCATGCGGACGCGGTGCGCGCGGGGGCTCGAGAACGACTCGATCCAGGACCGCAGGAAGGAGTCGGGCGGCGCCGGCATGGGGATCCAAGAGTAGAGCGGCTTCGGCACGGCATCGGGGCCGGTGCGGACGAGCGCGAGCATGGGCCCGCGTCGCGGCTCGAGCACGTGGACGAACAGCCCGTCGTCGAGGCAGCCGCCGGGGCGCACGGGGATGCCGCCGGGCACGAGGAAGGACGGGTCGTACAGGACGGGACCGCCGTCGCCGAACAGGACCACCGCGGCGTGGGGTGCCTTGTGCCCGAGGTGCTGCCCGAGCGTCACGGCGGCGTTCGCGCCGACGCCGCGGAACAGCTCGGCGAGCGCGTACGAGAGCGAGAAGCAGGTGCCGCCGGTACCGTCGGTGCGCGCCTCGCGGAGAAGGCGATCGGTCGTGCGGGGCCACGACTCGGGATCGGCGGGGATCGACCGGCGCCGCTCGAGGGCGGAGAGCGTCTCGTACGGGACCTTGTCGACGAACGCGGCGTAGACGCGGGCCGCGCGGGCCTCGGGGGCGGCGGGCTCGAGCTCGGCGGCGTCGAGACCGAGGAGCGACAGGCGGTGGCGCGTCAGCGCGTCCACGAGGATCTCCCGCTGCGGCGCCCTGCGGGGCCGCGGAGGAGCGGCCGAGGACGGGCGCCTCGGCCCTCATTCTACCGAGGATGGGTGTCGGCGCCCGGAGAAGCGACCGGGGGCGGGCGCCTCCGCGCGAGCAGGGCGAGGATCCGGGGGGTCACGAAGCGCCAGACGAGCAGGCCGGCGACGCTCGCCAGGGCGAACCCGGCCAGGACGTCCGTCGGCCAGTGCTTCCCGAGGAACAGCCGCCCGAACCCGACGCACCCCGCGAACAGCCACGCCAGCGCCCCCACCCACCGCGAGCCCAGCGTGATCGCGATGGCGAGCGCCCCCACCGAGACGGCGTGACTGCTCGGCATCGCGGCGCTCCGGGGCGGGTACGCGCGCTCGACCCACATCGAGGGATTCGTGGCGCACGTCCCGATGGCGATGCGGCCCCGCAGGATGCGTTCCTCGGGGAACGATGCCGCGGGCCGGGCGCGGGGCGCCGCCCGCCAGACGACCTCGCGCACCCCATGCACGACGCCCAGCGTCACGATGACGGTCACCACGACGCCGATCCACCGCGCCCGCCCCCGCGCCGTCAGCGCGACGAGCAGGAACAGGAGCGCAACGAGGAACGCCGCGAACCACCCGTCGTGGGTCCAGAAGACGAGGTCCTCCACGAACGGCGTGCCGAGGTCGCAGGTGATCCAGTGGAGGACGCGCAGCTCGAGGTCCCGGAAGGAGGCGAGCACGGGCATGGGCCGGAAGATACCCGGTTGGGCGAGGCGGCCGGCACGGGAGGAGGGGCTTTCGGGCCGATGAGGCCCGACGGGGGGAGGGGGCGGGATCGCGTCGCGGCGCGACGCCGGCCCCACGTCGGGGGGGGGAGGGACCGAAGTTCGGCCGTGCGGATCGCAAACTGCCGGCTCGTCTGCTTCCTGAGGCTCCCCCGACCTTCCAGGTGGCGACGCCGGTCGCACGCGACCGTCGGGGTATGATCAACGAATCATGACGATGAGCCGCGAGGAGCTGGCGCGCCGGTTCGCGGACGCGGACACGACCGTCGTCCTGCTGCGCCGCGCCACGCTCGACATGCGATCGGCCGGTGAGTTCGTCTTCGCGGAGCGCCGACGTGAACTTGAACGATCCCGTCTCGACGGCGCTCCTGGTCGCGGAGGCCCTGGAGCGCGCGAGGTGCCGCTACGCGCTGATGGGTGGCCTGCTGATGGCCGCGTACGGAGAGCCACGGGAGACCCGTGACGCCGACATCGCCGTCGTCGACCTGACGGTCGAACGTGCCCGGGAGCTCCTCCAGGTGGCGGGCATCGAGAGCGTCGTCGCGATCCGCGACGGCGGCGTGACGTTCGGCGGGCTCTCGGTCGGCCGTCTGACGCTCGCAGGAGGTGACGAGCACCTGGGCTTGAACGTGCTCGACATCGTCCGCACTCGAAGCGCACGCTACGACGCCGCGGCGATGGAGCGCTCCGTCCGGGTCCCACTCAGGAGCCGTGAGATCCAGGCGCTGTCGCCCGAGGACTTCGTGATCTTCAAGGCGCTGGCCACCCGCGACCGCGACCTCGACGACGCCGCCTCGGTCCTGCGGAGATCGGGGGAGGTGATCGACCTGGCGCTCATCGACCGCGAGGTCGGCCAGCTCGCCGTCGAAATCCCCGACTTCGACGTCCGCGGCCATTGGACGACGATCCGGGAGCGCGGCGGGCGCTGACGATCCAACCCAGGCGCGCGGGCCGGCTATCCCGACTCGCGGATCATCACCAGGATCATCTTGAAGCGCTCGACCGCCTTCAAGGCGTGCGGGACGTGGGCCGGCATGAGGATCATCTCGCCGCTGCCGAGGCGATGGGACTCGCCGCCGATCGTGACGTCGACGACGCCGTCCAGCACGTGGACGAGGGCGTCGAACGGGGCCGTGTGCTCGCTGAGGCCCTGGTCCTCGTCGAACGCGAACAGCGTGACCGAGCCGGTCTTCTTCTTCACGACCTCCCGGCTCACGACCGAGCCGGCCTGGTAGGCGACGAGATCGAGCGCTCGGATGCCCGAGGACGTCGGGACCTTCGTGCCTTCGGGAGGGTCGGTCATGGGACACATGGGGAGGGCTCCGGGTTCAGCAGGACGGGCGATCGCGCGTCGATCGCGGAAGGGGCAGGCTCAGGCCGGGAAGCGCACCGTGATCGTGGTCCCGCGGCCCTCTTCGCTCTCGAGGGCGAGGGTCGCCCCGTGCGTGCGCACGTAGCGGTCGACCAGCGCGAGGCCGAGCCCGACGCCACGTGTCGTGCGGGTCTCCTCGCGGCCGGAGCGGAAGAACGGCTCGAAGACGCGCTTGCGGTCGGCCACGGGGATGCCGACGCCGCGGTCGGCCACGACGAGGGCCACGCGATTCCCGTCCCGGCGCACGCTCACGCGGACGTCCTTCGTGGCGGAACGCGCGCTGTACTTCACCGCGTTGTCCACCAGGTTGAGCACGATGGGCCGCACGAGGGCCCCATCGAAGCGCACCGCGGGCAGGCCGGCCTCGACGTCCACGGCGACGGGGACGCCCGCCTCCGCGGCGCCGGGCGCGCACAGGGCCACGGCCTCCCGCACGGCGGCCCCGAGGTCGCCGGGCAGCGGCGCGAACGGGGCCACGCCGCGGTCGAAGCTCGCCACGTCGAGGACCTGGTCCACGAGGCTGCCGAGCCGCTTCGTCTCGTCCACGATCCGCTGGGCGTAGCCCTCGGCGGTCTCGCCCTCGGGCACCCAGCCCTCCTTCAGCATGTCCGCGTACATCCGGATGCCGGCGAGGGGGGTCTTCAGCTCGTGGGTGACCGCGGCGACGAAGTCCTCCTTGCGCTGCGCGGCGTCCACCTCGCGCCGGACGCTGCGCACGAGGACGAACAGCCCGAGCCCCACGACGACGACGAGCCCGGCAACGATGGCATGGAGGCGCTGGAGCTCGTCGCCGTGCTGCTCCTCGACCGGCGCGAGGTCAGGCTCGGTGAGGATCCGGAGCGACGGGTCGAGCCCCGCGCGCAGCACGACGCCCTCGATGTCTCGCCGCGTCGCGTCGGGCAGAGACGGCGGTGGGGCGGAGAGCGTCTCCCGCGGGAAGCGTGCGACGAGGTCGCGCCACGCGGGCGGCGCGTCGAGCAGCTCGTAGGGAAGGCCGTAGAGCACGCTCGCTCCTGCGCCGCCGCCGGCGG
>JAYTCP010000321.1:0-1559 GCA_043736435.1 Planctomycetia bacterium
GAAGCGGTCGGGTGCGACCCCCTCCCCCGTGCCCCCTCCCTCCGCGAAGGGCCGCCGGCCGGCCACCCCCGCCCGCCCGGCGCCCGCCCGGTCCCCAACGGCGACGCGGGCCCCGATCGCGGCCTCCCCGTCGAAGAAGGCCCGGAGAGCTTCCGCGCCCCGCACCCCGAAGAAGCGCCCCGCGGCCCCTCGCGAGGCGCGGAAGGCCCGGGGGGTGCGGAAGGCCGCCACGAAGACCCCGACGCGCGCTCCCGCCCCGAAGCGCCGCCGGCGCCGCTGAGGTAGGGGGGCGCCGGGGGGGGGAGGGCTTCGGTAAATGCCGGGTTCCGGCCGACAAGGGATCGTCCCCACGAGGCCCCCATGTCCGATCCCTTCATCCACTTCCGGGTCATGGTCAAGGAGCGCGCCTCCGACCTCATCCTCCGCGAGGGGGAGCGCCCCTCGATCCGCGTCGAGGGCAAGATCCGCTTCCTCTCGGACGAGCGCTTCAGCGTGGAGGACGCCGAGGCGCTCCTCTCCGCGATCCTCTCGACCGAGGAGATCGTGATCTTCCGGGTCACGATGGAGAAGGACATCGCGTTCGTGATCCCGGGGGTCGGCCGCTTCCGCGCCAACCTGTTCATGCAGCGCAAGCGGACGGGGTTCGTGTTCCGCCACGTCCAGGAGCGCGTGCCCTCCATGGAGGAGCTGCACCTCCCGACGGCGCCGATCCACAAGCTCGCGCGGCTCCAGCGCGGCCTGGTGCTCGTCACGGGGATCGCGGGCTCGGGCAAGTCGACGACGCTCGCCTCCATCATCGAGTTCATGAACGAGACCCTCGACCGCCATGTGGTGACCATCGAGGACCCGATCGAGTTCATCTTCCGGGACAAGCGCTGCGCGATCAGCCAGCGCGAGATCGGCATCGACACGCCGGACTACGCCACGGCCCTCAAGCACGTCGTCCGCCAGACTCCCGACGTCATCCTCCTGGGCGAGATGCGCGACCAGGAGACGATCGAGGCCGCCATGCAGGCCGCCGAGTCGGGCCACCTCGTGCTCTCGACCCTGCACACCGTGAACGCGACCCAGAGCGTCGAGCGCATCATCTCGTTCTTCCCGCCCCACCAGCACGCGACGATCCGCCTCCAGCTCTCCCTCGTGCTGGAAGGGGTGCTCTCGCAGCGCCTGCTGACCCGCCGGGCGGCAGCGGGGCGCGTCCCCGCCCTCGAGATCCTGCTCGGGACGCCCACGGTGAAGGAGATCCTCCTCGAGGGGCGGACGCGCGACCTCCCGAAGGTCCTCGAGGAGGGGCACCAGCACTACGGCTCGCAGACCTTCAACCAGTCGCTGCGCAAGCTGGTCCAGGAGGGGCTCATCGAGTACGACGAGGCCCTCGGCGCCGCCGACAACCCGGACGAGCTCATGCTCGCCATGCGCGGCATCGGCAAGGGGCTCCGCACCGTCGGCGCGCTGGTCGACTGACCGGCGCCCGGCGCCGACCCGGTCCGTCGCCCCGCCCGACCCGGCGGGCGGCGCGCCCGGGGACGCGCGCGGGCGGCGGTTCCCGGGAACACCGC
>JAYTCP010000322.1:0-1525 GCA_043736435.1 Planctomycetia bacterium
CCGCCGTCCTCCGGCGCGAGGAGGAGGAAGCCGCGCTCGGCGCCCGTCAGGTCGATGAGTCCGTCCACGATCTGGTCGAAGAGCGCGCGCTCCGACCGCTCCGACACCATGGCGGTGGCCACCTCGCGCAGCCGCGCGGCCCCCGCGACCTCCTCGGCGCCGGGGACGAGCCCGGGCATGCCCCGGCGGGACGCGGCCTCGGCGAAGGCCAGCGCGGCGCTGCGCAGGGCCGCGGGCCCCCCCCGCCGGTGGATGCGGTCCACGAGGGCCTCCACCGCCGCGGGCTCGTCGCGGACCTCCTCGTCGAGCAGGAACCGCATCCCGATGCGCCCGACGCGGATGCGGTCGCCGTCCTCCAGGCGCTTCTGCGCCACGAGGACGTCGTTCACGTACGTGCCGTTGCGGGAGTCGAGGTCGACGACCTTCCAGCCGCCGGGGACGGGGTCGAACCGGCAGTGGTGGGCCGACAGGCTGCGATCGTCGATCCGGATGCCGACGTCGGCCGCGCGCCCGAGGAGGATGCTCCCCTCCGCGAGCGGGTGCTTGACGGGGCCGTCGGCGCCTTCGGTGACGATGCACGGGCTCACGGGGTCCCTCCGGGCGTGCCCAGGCGGACCAGGCGCGCGAAGCTCCACAGGATCGTCTTCGTCCCGACGCCGTCGAACGCGACGGTGACGCGGAGGGAGGCCCCCGCGCCGGCGCTCGACTCCATGCGCCCCTCGCCGAAGTAGGGGTGGGAGACGCGCTCGCCCGGCCGGGGCACGTCGTCCTCCACGCGGGCGTGGACGGCGTCGGACGGCGGCGCGTCGGCCACGGTCGGGTCGTCGCCCCCTCCGGGCCCCGAGACCCTTCCGGGCCCGGAGACCCTTCCGGGCCCCGAGACCCTGCCGGGCCCCGACAGGGGGGCAGCGTCCTCGGCGGGCGGGATCCACCGGCGCGGCGCGGACGGGGCCTGCGGTCGCGACGGGACGTGGTAGCCGGTGCGGTCCACGACCTCGACGGAGGCGGCGGGCACCACGGAGAGGAACCGGCTCGGCTGCCGGCGCTCGACGCCGCGCCAGCCCTCGCGCTGGACCACGTGCGTCCAGGCGAGGCGCTTCCGCGCCCGGGTCAGGGCGACGTAGAAGAGGCGGCGCTCCTCCTCGACCTCCTCGGGCCGGTCGGCGCTGCGCGCGTGCGGGAACGATCCCTCCTCGGCCGCGAGGACGACGACCCCGTCGAACTCGAGGCCCTTCGCGGCGTGGACGGTCATCAGGCTCACCTTCCCGGAGGCGTCCTCGAGGCCGTCCTGCTCGCTGGCCAAGGCCACGCGCTCGAGGAAGTCGCGGAGGGTGAGGCCCGGCTCGGCCTTGTCGAGCTCGTGCGCGGCCCCCACGAGCTCGTCCACGTTCTCCACGCGCGAGCGCTCGAGGTCGTCCTCGCGGCCGAGGAGGTCCGCTCGGTACCCCGTCTCGTCGGCGACGGCCTTGAGGAGCGGCCCGACGGGCGAGCGGGGCCGGAGGCGGAGCGCGGCGAGGGCGGCGAG
>JAYTCP010000323.1:0-7295 GCA_043736435.1 Planctomycetia bacterium
GCCCGCGGACGGACGGTGGGCATCGACGTCCCCCTCGACGTGCTCGACGGCGTCGTCACCCGCACGCTCGGCGTCCCCGGGGCCATCGACCTGTTCGACCGCTGGGCGGCGGTCTCCGCGCGTTTGCGCCGCCAGGCGCCGGTCACCTGGCTCGACGAGATCTCGCCGTCGAGCGGCGCCGCGACCCCCTCCGACGAGGTGGTGCGTCGCGCGAAGGAGCGCGTGGCCGCGCACTACGGCGTGTCCCGCGCGATCCTCGACCGCCCGAGCAAGCAGCCGAGCGCGCTCCATCCGCGCCGGGTCGCGATGTACCTCGTCTGGCGCGCCGCCGCCCTGCCGCTCAACGCGATCGCGAAGGCCTTCGGCGCCCGGAGCCACACGACGGTCAGCCGCGCGCTCGACGACCTCCGCGCGCGCCGCGAGACCGATCCCACGCTCGAGTCCGAACTCGACGGCCTATTGTCCGGGCTCTGATCGCGTGCGCGAGGGTCGAGGCGCGACCCCTGCCGGCGCCCATCGAGCCGCCGAGCCGCTCAGGAACGGAGTGCGGGCCCGGCCGGTCTCGAAAATCGTCGATTTCGTGTCGCGGGAGCCATCACGCCGTCGAAAACGCCGTCACGGCGAGTTGCCGTACGTTCGGCGCGCGGCGCGAGCGGTGACAGGCCGGCGAGGGGATCGTGGAGGACATGGACGGCTCCGGGGGGAAGGTTCGTGAATTGTTCGTAGGATAGCCTCACCCACCGACAGAGCCCTTGAGGGAGCAAGCTCCGCCGAGCCCCAAGCGCGCGACCCCCTGGACCCGTAGGATCCGGCCCGTGACCTCCCGCGAAGGCGTATTCCTCGTGCTCGACGGCCCCGACGGGGGGGGCAAGTCCACCCAGGCCCGGCGGCTCATCGAGCGCGTCCGCGGCCTCGGTCGGCAGGTGGTCCACCTCCGCGAGCCCGGGGGCACCGTCCTCGGCGAGCGGGTGCGCGCGATCGTCCTCGACCCGGAGGTGGGCGACCTCGACCCGACGACCGAGGTCCTCCTGTTCCAGGCGGCCCGCCGACGGCTCGCCATCGAGCGGATCCGTCCCGCACTCGAGGCGGGGGCGGTCGTGGTGTGCGAGCGCTGGTGGTTCTCGACGCAGGCCTACCAGGGTGGGGGCGGAGGCGTCGACGGGGCCGTCATCCGCGTGACGACGCGGCTCGCCACCGAGGCGCTCGAGCCCCGTCGTGCGATCCTCCTCGACGTGGGGGAGGAGGCGGCCGCCGCACGCATGGACCGGCCGCTCGACCGCGTCGAACGGAGGGGCCCGGACTACCGTCGGCGCGTGCGCGCCGAGTTCCGCCGGCTCTTCCTCGCCGATCCCGACCGCTTCGTGTGGATCGACGCCTCGACCTCGGAGGACCAGGTGGCCGAGGCCGTCTGGCACGCGTTCCGTGACCTCGTCGAGTGAGGCCACCACGGACGCGCGCTCGCGCTTCGCCCGCTTCGGCGCGGCGGGCGGCCTCCTCGCGCGCATCGCGCGGGGCGGGCGCATCGCGCCTGCCTACCTGTTCGAGGGGCCCGACCTCGCGTCGCCCCGCGAGGCCGCGCGACTCTTCGCGGCGGCGCTCCTCTGCACCGCGCCCGACGCGCCCTGCGGCGCTTGCTCGACGTGCCGGCGCGTCGCGAGCGGGCAGCATCCCGACCTCCACGTGCAGGGCCGCGACAAGACGACGGTGATCAGCGTGGAGGCTCTCGCGCTGCTCCTCGAGCGCGCCCACGCGTCGCCCGTCGAAGGACGTCGCCAGGTCTTCGTGATCGAGCCCGCGGACGCCATGGCCCCCGAGGCCGTCGCGCGATACCTGAAGACCCTCGAGGAGCCTCCCGCCTCCACGACGTTCTGCCTCGTGACCTCGCGCCCCGACCGTCTTCCCGAGACCGTGCGCAGCCGCTGCCAGCGTCTCCACTTCGCCGCGCCGAGCGAGGCAGACATCGCGCGACGTCTCGTCCGTGAAGGCGCCGATCCCGAGCGCGCCGCCGTGCTCGCGCGGTGGGCCTCGGGCTCGCCCGCGCGCGGGAAGCGCCTCCTCGCGCTCGCCATGGACGAGGTGCTCGACGCGCTGAGCAACGCGGGCACCGGGCGCCCGTGCGCCGCGGCCACCACGGCGGAGACACTGCTCTGCGACCTCCGTACGCGCCTCGCCGCCGCCGGCACCTCCGCCGTCGCCGAAGAGGCCGCGCCCGAATCGGCCGAGACCCCGCCCTCCGAGGCGCTGCGCAACGCGCTCGACGACCTCTTCCACGCGGCCACCGTGGCCGCCCGGGACCGCGCCGCGGGCCGGGAGGGCGGCCCCTTCGCTCCCTGGAACCCCGCGACGGCCGCCGCCTTCCTGCCCCGATTCGCCCGCCTGGCCGGCCACGTGCGCCGCAACGTGTCGCCCGCCGCGCTCCTGATCGAGACCGTCGCGACCCTGCGCCGGCCGTAAGGGTTCCGGTAGGCCCTCAACTTCCCGGGGGGTCGAGCCGTACATGAAGGGGACGACGGTACGATGGACGGCCGTCTTCGAGCACCCCCAGGAGCGCGACCGTGGACCGGGACAAGGACGAGGTCATCCGCGACATCGTGCGCCGCGACGCGCGCTACCGCGCCGACGCGTACACGTTCCTGCTCGAGGCGCTCGACTTCACGATCCAGCGTCGCGGCAAGGGGCGCAAGCACGTGAGCGGCGGCGAGCTCCTCGAGGGCTTCCGCGACCACGCCGTCTCGTCGTTCGGCTTCCTCGCGCGCACGGTCCTCGCCGAGTGGGGGCTCGAGCGCACCGACGACGTGGGCGACCTCGTCTTCCACCTGATCGAGGAAGACCTCCTCCAGAAGACCGCCGACGACCGCCGCGCCGACTTCCACGAGCTCTTCGACTTCACCGAGGCCTTCGACGAGGGCTTCCGGGTGTCGCTCTCGCAGGTCGCGATCTAGCGAGCCGCGCGTCCGTCGGGACGCGATCCCGTCCGGGAATGGGGGGGCGGCGGGGGCCGGGTCACCGCGTTACCGCCACATCGCCACGAGGGCGTGGCGGCCCGTGTGGGGGCCGTCGCGACGGTGGGAGAAGAACAGCGCGGGCTCGCCGTGCGTGCACAGGTCGAGCACGCCCACCGAGGCCTCCGGCACGCCCGCGCGCGCGAGCTGGAGGCGGATGGCCCCGTGGAGGTCGAGCCAGGAGCGATCGCCGCGGCCCGGCGTCACGCACGAAGTCGCGTCGG
Source organism: Planctomycetia bacterium (assembly GCA_043736435.1). Lineage (GTDB taxonomy): Bacteria > Planctomycetota > PLA2 > PLA2 > JAEUHO01 > JAYTCP01. The sequence continues at coordinate 3,227 of JAYTCP010000323.1, forward strand.
GGAAACCCGAGCGGAACGCGTCCACGACTTCGGGACCGACCTCGTACGCGGCGGCGGAGATGCCGGGGCCGATCCCGACGCGGAGGTCGCGCGGCTCCGTGCCGTAGCGCGTCGCGAGCGCGGCGATCGCCGCGGGCACGATGCCCGCGAGCGTCCCGCGCCAGCCGCTGTGGGCGACGGCCAGCGCGCGTCGGACGGGATCGACGAGGAGCACGCCCGGGCAGTCGGCCCCGAGCACGCCCAGGGCGAGCCCGGGCACGTCGGTGGCGATCGCGTCGCACTCGCCGAGCGGGCCGTCGGGCGGCGCGTCGAGCACGCGGACGACGTTCCCGTGGACTTGGTGGGGGAAGCGGACGCGCCCCGGCGCCCCCATGACCTCCGACAGGATCGCCCCGTTGCGCGTCACCGCGTCGGCGTCATCTCCGACGGAGCGAGAGAAGTTCCACGACGCGAACGGGCCGCGGCTCACGCCGCCGGCCCGTTGCGTCACGCCGTGGACGAGGCCCTCGACGGTCGAGAGCCCCGGCAGCGGGAGGAGCTCCGGCACTACTTGACGCCGTTGCCGTCCGGCTTGGGCTTCTCGGGAACGTCCGGCTTGGGCTTGTCCTCGCCCATCGGGAGGGGCGTCGCCCCGTCGTCCGCCTTCGGCGGCGGGACGTCGGCGAGGAACGCGAGGTCCTCGACCGACTTCGGATCGACCTTCGCCGCCTTCAGCAGCTCGACGATGGCCGTGCGCAGGGGCACGTCGTCGACGATGTCGCCGGTCAGGGCGCGGCCGAGCTTGTCGGCCACGAGCTCGCGCACGCGGATGCGCACGAGCGCCCGTACTGCCTGCGTGGACAGCTTGGTGCAGAGGCCCGTGTAGATCTCGTCGAGGCCTGGGTAGAGCGAGGGGTCGCGGCGGTCCGACCGCGCGAGCCGCTCGAACAGCGCCTCGTTCTTGGGCATCTGCTCGTCGACGTAGCGCTTGATCGCGCCCGTCCTGTAGAGCTCGGCCTGGCCCTGACGCTCCCAGAGGTCGATGCCGTCGTCCTTCGCCTCGACGTCGGGCATGATGCCGCCGAGCCGGACGAGCTTGCCGTCCTTCATCTCGTTGCGGCCGTTGAGGTTCGTCCCGTCGGGGAGGTAGTACTTCGCGACGGTGACCTTGAACGAGCCACCCGGGTCCCACTTGCCGTTCTTGTTGGCGTCCTCGAACGGCTCGGCGGGGTCGTAGACGCCGTTCGCGTTGGCGTCGATGAAGGGCTCGCCGGCCTCCCAGAGGCCGTTGCCGTTCTGGTCGGTGAACTTCTCGGCGATGTCGTACCGGCCGTTGGCCGCCTTGCGGCGCTCGGTGCCGCTCCGGCCCGTCGGGTCCCGGCCCGTGGCGCCGTACGCGCGCTCGACGTCGGTGAACGCCTCGCCCGGCCGCGTGCGCAGGTCGAGGGGCACCTGGACGCTGCCCTTGCCGTAGGTCTGCGTGCCGATGACCTTCGCGCGGCCGTTCACCCCGAGGGCGCCCGAGACGATCTCGGCCGCGCTCGCGGTGCCGCCGTTGACGAGGACCACCATGGGCCAGGCCGGGCGGCCGTCGCCCGCGCCGCTGCTCTTGTGGGTGCGGGCGGGCCAGACGCCCAGGCGGCCGCGCTCGGAGACCACGGTCTGGTCCTTCGGGAGGAACTCGCTCGCGATCTCGACGGCCGCGCGGAGCAGGCCGCCCGGGTTCCAGCGCAGGTCGAGCACGAGGCTCTTGACACCCTCCTTGGCGAACCGGTCGAGGATCGCGTGCACCTCGCGCGGGGTCTCCTCGCCGAAGGAGAGGATCTCGAGGTACCCGATGCCGCCCGGGAGGAGGTCGTAGGCGGTGGTGGGCGGGGTGATGTTCGCGCGGACGAGCGCGAAGTCCTGCTTGTCGGACCAGCCGGGGCGGACCACGGAGATGACGACCTTCGTGCCCGCGGGGCCTTTCAGCAGCCGCACGCATTCCTCCAGCGTCTTGCCCTGGGTGGGCTCTCCGTCGATGAAGAGGATGACGTCGCCCGTGCGCAGCCCCGCGCGGTAGAGCGGTCCGCCCCAGATGGGCCGGCTGATCGTGAAGCGCTGGCCGTTGTCGGGGTCGTTGTGGACGTAGGCGCCCACGCCGCCGTACGTCGGGTCGAGCCCCTCCAAGAGCTTCGCGTTCTCCGCGGGCGTCAGGTAGCTGCTGTGGGGGTCGAGGGCCATGGTGAAGCCCTCGGCGGCGCCGTCCTCGAGCTTGCGCAGGTCGAGCTTGCTCGTGTCGGCGTAGCTCTGCTCGAGGATCGAGCGGATCTCGTCGAGCAGAGGCCACGCGCCGTTCGGGATCGCGGGGCCGGTGGGGAGGACGGGGATCGCGGGGGGCGTGCCGGGAGGCGGCGCGACCGGGCGCAGGGCGCTGTCCGCGACGGCGTCCCGGTTGAGGAGGTCGAGGAGGAACGCGGCGCTGCGCCCGCGCTCGGTCGGTTCGCTCCGCATCTCGAGGAGGATGGGCTTGGCCTCGGCGGCCGAGCCGATCTCGCCCAGCGCGAGGGCGCCCTCCTCGCGTCGGGAGCGGTCCTCGCTCTTCAGGAACTCCTTCATCACCGTGCGGGCCTTCTCGCGGTCGTTCGACGCGCCCAGCGACCACAGGGCCTTCGCCATCGCCATCTTCACGGACGGCTCGTGGGTCTCGTCGATCACCTTCGTGATCCACGAGGCCTGGTCCTCCTCGCCGTCCTTCTCCATGACCTTGAGGGCGGCGACGCGGAGCGGGGCGGAGGCGCCCTCGGCCGCGGCCACGGTCTGGACCAGTGCGAGGCCCTTCGTCTCGTCCTCGAGCAGCACCAGGGCGCGCCCGATCGCGAGTTTCTGCCCCGGGTCGGCCGTCTCGGCGGCGGCGCGCAGCGCGGGGAGGGCCAGCTTCGTGCCGGCGGCGAGGGACTTCGAGAGGGCCCACAGGGTGGGGATGTCCGCATCCTTGGCCTTGGCAAGGAGCGCCTGGACGTCCCGGGCGGCGGCGGCCTCGTCCACGTCGTCCGCCCGGGCGGGGCGTAGGAGGAGGGGGGCTGTCGCGGTGAGGAATGCGAGGGCGACGGCGAGACGGAAACGGGAGGCCATGGGGGCTCCGGAGGGCAGGGATGGCGAATCCTACCCCCGGTTGCAAGGCCCCAACGTTCGTTTCGTAACCTCCGGGGAGCCCCCCGCGTTACGTCGCCGTGGCCTCCTTCGCCCGCAGCACCGGCGCCGCCATCCACGGCGTGGAGGCGCGCCTCGTCGACATCCAGGTCTCCCTCCCCGGGTTCGGCGAGGACGGCGTCTTCCGCATCGTCGGCATGGGGGACGGCGCGCTCCGGGAGGGAAGGGACCGCATCCGGGGCGCCCTCCTCCACGGGGGGTACTCCTGGCCGGAGGGCATGACGACGGTCAATCTCGCGCCCGCGAGCGCCCGGAAGGAGGGGCCGGCCCTCGACCTGCCCATCGCCCTGGCGCTGCTCCAGGCGTGCGGGGCGCTCGGTCGCCAGACCCGCCTCGCGAAGACGCTGTGTCTGGGCGAGCTCAGCCTCGACGGCAAGGTCCGCGCGGTGCGCGGGGTCCTCGCCGCCGCCGAGGTCGCGCGCCGTCACAAGGTCGACGAGGCCCTCGTCCCCACCCGCAACGGGGCCGAGGCGGCCGCGGTGGAGGGCCTGCGGGTCCACACCGTCGAGACGCTGGACGAGGCCGTCGCCCATCTCCGCGGCACGGTCGTTCAGCCCTGCGTGGAACCTCCCGACTGGACGCCCGTCCAAGCCGGGATCGAAGCGGTGTCCGAGGTGCGGGGCCAGTCCACCGCGGTCCGGGCCGCGACGCTGGCGGCTGTCGGCGGTCACAACATGCTGCTCGTGGGGGCGCCGGGGGCGGGGAAGACGCTCCTCGCACGCGCCCTCGCGAGTCTCCTCCCGCCGCTCGAGCGCGAGGAGGCCCTCGAGGTCTCGCGCATCCACAGCGCCGCTGGGCTGCTGGACGCCTCCGCCGGGGGTGGTGGGCTCGTGCGCTCGCGTCCCTTCCGCGCCCCGCACCACACGACGAGCCTCGCGGGCCTCCTCGGGGGCGGGTC
>JAYTCP010000324.1:0-1756 GCA_043736435.1 Planctomycetia bacterium
TCGTTCCACGAGGCGAACCTCGACCTCACCCTCCCCTGGCCCCCGCTCAACCTGTACGACCCCGACTACCCGGTCTACACCCATCCCCGCTTCCTGCCCGGCACGAAGATCAACGCGTGCAACGTCGAGCAGGCGATCCTGTGCGAGGGCAGCATCATCATGAAGGCGGAGGTGAAGCGCGCGATCGTCGGCATCCGCGCCATCGTCCGACAGGGCAGCGTCGTCGAGGACAGCATCGTCATGGGCGCGCGCTTCTACGAGAGCCTCGACCCCTCCACCCTGATCCCGCTCGGCATCGGGCGCGACTGCGTGATCAAGAACGCGATCATCGACCTCGACGCCCGGATCGGCAACGGCTGCCGTCTCGTGAACGAGAAGAAGGTGGTGGACGCCGAGGGCGAGGGCTACGTGATCCGCGGCGGCATCATCGTCATCCCCCGCAGCGCCTCGATCCCGCCCGGCACGATCATCTAACGGACGCCTCGGGCTCCGCCCCCCGCCCCCCCGCCCCCCGCGCCCCCCTGCCCCCCCGCTCCCAGGACCCTAAGAATCCCCCATGCGCATCGCCCAGGTCTCGAGCGAGGTCGCTCCGTTCGCCAAGACGGGCGGCCTCGGCGACGTCTGCGCCTCCCTGCCCCGCTACCTGGCGGAGGCGGGCCACGACGTCCGCGTCTTCCTGCCCCTCTACCGCGACCTGAAGGTCCGCCCCGACCCGCTGGTCCCGGTGGGGTACGCGCAGAACGTGCCGATCGCCATGGGCCGGGACGTGCACGCGTTCTCGCTGTTCACGGGCTTCCTCCCCGAGACGCGGCTCCCGATCTACTTCGTGTCGTGCGCGACCCTCTACGACCGCCCGGGCACGTACACCGCCGACGGCGACGAGCACGTGCGCTTCGCGTTCCTCTCGCGCGCCGCGATCGAGTCGTGCCAGCGGATGGCGTTCTCGCCCGACGTCTTCCACAGCCACGACTGGCACACGGCCCTCGTGCCCCTCTACCTGAAGACGCGCTACGCCTGGGACGCCCTCTTTGCCCGCACGAAGACCGTGCTCACGATCCACAACGCCGGCTACCAGGGCACGGTGGACACGCAGGCGCTCGACGAGCTCGGCATCGCCGGCGACGCGAAGCTCCTCCACCAGGGCGACCTCGCCCGCGGCCGTTTCTCGTTCCTCGTCACGGGCATCCTCCACGCGAACGCCCTCTCGACCGTGAGCCGGACCTACGCGCGCGAGATGATGACGCAGGAGTACGGGATGGGGCTCGACGGCCTCCTGCAGGCGCGCGCGGGCTCCTTCAGGGGGATCGTGAACGGGATCGACCCGAAGATCTGGTCGCCCGAGGTCGACGTCCACATCCACGCCAACTACTCGGCGTCCGACCTCTCGGGCAAGGTGATCTGCAAGCGCGAGCTGTCGCGCCAGGCGGGCTTCGAGGACGCCCCGGACTCCCCCATCCTCGGCATCGTCTCCCGCATGACGGGGCAGAAGGGCTTCGACCTCGCGTTCGACATCCTCCCCCGCGCGCTCCGCAACACCGACCTGCGCCTGGTGGTCCTCGGCAGCGGCGACCCCCGCCTCGTCGACTTCTTCCTGGGCCTCGAGCGCCGGTTCCCCGGGCGCGTGCGCGTGCGCGAGGGCTACGACGAGCCGCTGGCCCACAAGATCGAGGCCGGGAGCGACCTCTTCCTGATGCCCTCCCGCTTCGAGCCCTGCGGCCTCAACCAGATGTACAGCATGCGCTACGGCACGATCCCG
>JAYTCP010000325.1:0-3750 GCA_043736435.1 Planctomycetia bacterium
CGCGCCGCGTTCGATGCCGAGCTGTCCGGGATCCCCTGGGAGCGCGTGGCCGCGGCCTTCCGCACGCCGGCGGGCGCCGTTCCCCCCGACCTGCGGCCGCCCGAGTGCCTGACCTGGCGTCGCCAGCAGAACGAGGCGGGCTTCACCCGGCGCCTCGCCGTCGAGGGACACGCCTTGCTCGCCGCCGGCCGCGTGGCGACGGTCCTCCTCGCGGGGGGACAGGGCACGCGCCTCGGCTTCCCGGGCCCCAAGGGCACCTTCGTGCTCGGGCCCGAGCCGGACCGCACGCTCTACGCGGTGCTGCTCGAGCGCGTGCTCGCGGTCTCGCGCGCCGTGGGCCGACCCGTGCCCCTCGTCCTGCTCGTGAGCCGCGAGACGGAGCAGGCGACGCGCGCCGCCCTCGAGGCGGCCGGGTGGCACGGCCTCGATCCGGCCCTCGTGCGGATCGTCCGCCAGGGCGAGCTGCCCGCCCTCGACGCCGAGGGGCGCGCGCTCCTCGCCGGCCCCGGGCGCCTCGCGCTCTCGCCCGACGGCCACGGCGGCCTGGTCGAGGCCCTCCGTCTCTCCGGCACGTTCGACTGGCTGGCCGGCCTCGGGATCGAGTGCGTGACGACCCACCAGGTGGACAACCCGCTCGGCCGCGCGCTCGACCCCGTGTTCCTCGGATGGCTCCTCGACCGTCGCGCCGTCGCCGCCGGCAAGGCCGTGCGGAAGCGCGATCCGGGCGAGAAGGTGGGCATGTTCGCCCGTGGGCTCGACGGACGCGTCCGCATCGTCGAGTACTCCGAGATCCCCCCGGGGGCGGCGGCGGAGCTGGCGCTGGGCTCCATCGCGATCCACGCGTTCTCGCTGGCCTGGCTGCGGCGGCAGCTCGAGGACCCGGCGTTCACGCTCCCGTTCCACCACGCGCGGAAGAAGGTGCCGTCGTGGACCGAGGAGGCCGGGCTCGTGACCCCGGAGCGCGAGAACGCCGTGAAGCTCGAGCAGTTCCTGTTCGACCTCCTCCCCCTTGCCCCGAGGGTCGCCGTCCACGAGGTCGACCGCGCGCGCGAGTTCGCGCCGATCAAGAACGCGACGGGCGACGACAGCCCCGACACCTGCCGCGCGGCGGTCGCCGCCGAGATCGCCCGCTGGCACCGCGCGGCGGGCCGGCCCGCGCCGGCGGTCGCGTCGCTGCGTCCCCTCCTATCCGACGGGCCCGACGACGTTGCGCGGACCGGGACGCCTCCCGCGGCGGGGTGAGCCCGTGGGCCTCCCCGCGCGGTGGACGCCGGTTCGGAGGACATGGGGCGGTCGGACCGGATCGGCGTAGGCTCTCCGTCGTGCCCGTCCGCCCCCGCCGCCGCATCCGGCTCGCCCGCGACGACCGTCGCGCCCAGATCCTCGTCGCCGCAGAGCGCGCGTTCCTGCGCGGCGGCTATCACGGGACCCACGTCGAGGACGTGATCCGCGAGGCCGGGATCGCGCGCGGGACCTTCTATCTCCACTTCGAGAGCAAGCACGCGATCTTCGCCGCGCTCGTGGACCGCATGCTCACGATCTTCCTCGAGGCGCGCCCGACGGCGCCCGAGCCCGTCGTGCGGACGGTGGCGGACGCGGAGGCGCTGCTCCGCCTCTCGACCCGGATGGTCCTCACGACGTTCCGTGCGCACCGAGGCCTCTGCCGCCTCCTCCTCGAGGAGGCCGTCGGCGCCGACAAGGGCTTCGCGGCGCGGCTCGACGCGCACGAGCGGGAGTGGCACGCGCGCGTCGCCGCGACGCGGCGCGAGTTCGTCGCGATGGGAGTCGCGCGCAGGGACCTCGACTGCGACATCCACGCGGAGATGGTGATCGGGATGATGGAGCGCCTCACCCGTCGCTACGTGCTGCCCGATCCCGAGCCCGACATCGAAGCGCTCGTCACGGAGGTCGTCGCGCTCGAGATGCGGGGGATCCGCGCCTAGCCCGGGATCGCGAGCGGGCCCGGGGGGGACCCGGCGTGGGGGCGGATCGGGGGGGCGCGGGGGGCGGTTTCGCTTGGGTTCGGCCCGCTCCCTGGCCGAGAGGGGAAGGGGCACTCGGAGGCATCCGCATGAGCCTGCCCGCTCCATCGGTGATGACGGAAGGTGAACGTCGGAGCATTCTCGACCGGCTGCTCGGTCGGCCGACCCGCGCCTACGCCACCCCCTCGATCTCCCCCTCCGCCCCCAATGGGCCTGCGGCCCAGGCACCCCGCCCTCCCCCCCGGGCGACCGCCGCGAGCGCCCACCCGGCCGCGTCGACCCCGCGCCGTCGCCACACCTGGGCCTCCCTGCTCCAACGGGTGCGGGACGTGACGAAGGCCACGGCGGTCGTCGCGATCGACGACCAGGGCCTCGTGATCGGGCACGACGGCGACCTCACGATGGACGACGTCGAGGACGTGGCGGCCCACCTCGCCCTCGCGTTCGACCTGTTCGAGCGCCTCTCCATGCTCGGCACGAAGCCGGAGTCGGTCTGCGCGCAGTACATCCCCGAGGGAACGTGGCTCACCGCCGTGCGCCTCCGGCCGGTCGACGCGCCGCCGCTGACGGTGGGCATCATCGGCCCCCACACGCTCGTGCGCGAAGACCGGCGCCGCGTGCGGGATGCGTTCATGCTCCTGCTCGACCCGCCGACGGACCCGTCCGCGACCCCGCCGCCGCCGGCCACGGCGTAGCGCGCCCGCCATCCCCGGGCACCGCGCGGTCTCGTTCTTCGGGAACGGGTCGCGCTCCCCGTAGAATCCGCCGCCCTCTCCCCCCGAGGTCGGCATGGACAAGCTTCGCGTCGCGGTGCTGATGGGCGGACCCTCGAGCGAGCACGACGTCTCGCTGCGCGGCGGCGCGAACGTCGTGGACGTGCTCGACCGGAAGCGCTACGAGGTCCGGGTAGCGCTCGTGACGCGCGAGGGGCGCTGGCGGATCACGTCGAAGGCGATCGAGGCGCCCGAGGCGCGCCGAGGCGCGTCGCGGGGGTTCGACCCGCTCGCGGCGGACACGTCCTGGCGCGAGTTCGCCCACCCGTGGCTGGCGCTCGCCGAGCTGGTGGACTGGCGGACCGACGTGGCGCTCCCGATCGTCCACGGGAGGTTCGGCGAGGACGGGACCCTGCAGGCGTGCCTGCAGGTCGCGGGGATCCGTTTCGCCGGCAGCGGCGTGCGCGGCAGCGCGACGGCCGTGGACAAGATCCGCACGAAGGAGGTGCTCGCCTTCCACGGCGTCCGCACGCCGCGCTTCCGGATCCTCGGGCGGGACGACCTCGGCCGGGGGCGGCCCGGGCTCGCCGACGACCTCGTCGCGCAGTTCGGGACGCCCCTCGTGGTGAAGGACCCCCTCGGGGGCAGCAGCCTCGAGGTGCGCCTGTGCGACGACGCGCGGCAGGTGATGCTCGCCCTCGAGACGCTGTGGCCGACGGCGGAGCGGCTCCTCGTCGAGGCGTACGCGCGCGGGCGGGAGCTGACCGGCGGCGTCCTCGACGACCGCGAGCGGGGACGGCCGACGGCCCTGCCCCTGGTGGAGCTCCGGCCGAAGTCCTCCCGGTTCTTCGACTACCGGGAGAAGTACGACGCCGACGGCGCCCACGAGGTCTGCCCGGCCGAGGTCCCTCCGGCCGTCGAGGCGGCCGGCCGGTCCCTCGCGCTCGAGGTCCACGAGCGGCTCGGCCTGCGCGGCATCTCCCGCACCGACATGATCCTCGAGGAGGACGGCGGGCTCTCCGTCCTCGAGGTGAACACGATGCCGGGGATGACCG
>JAYTCP010000326.1:0-3919 GCA_043736435.1 Planctomycetia bacterium
GTCCGGGCGCATCGCGCACGCGAGCGCGCGCGTGTGGGCGCGCACGATGCTGTGGGCCGCCGGCGCGCGCCTCGTCGTGACGGGGACCGAGCACCTGTCGCAAGACGAGCCCCGGGTGCTCGTCTCGAACCACGCGAGCTACCTCGACATCCCCGCGGTCCTCTGGGCCTTCCCGGGCCAGCTCCGCATCATCGCGCGACGCAACCTCGTGTGGCTCCCGTTCATCGGCTGGTACATCGTGCTCGCGGGCCACTTCTTCATCGACCGCGACGACCCGCGCCAGGCGCTCCGCCTCATGGAGCGCGCGGCCGTGCGCATGCGGCGCCATCGCCTCTCGGCGCTGATCTTCCCCGAGGGGACCCGCAGCCCGGAGGGCCGCCTCGCGGCGCTCAAGCCCGGCGCCTTCCACCTCGCGGCCACGATCGGGGTGGCGCTCCAGCCCACCGCGATCTTCGGGACCCGTCCGATCCTGCCGAAGGAGCAGTGGGCCCCGCGTCGGGGCGGGGTGGTCGAGGTGCGATTCGGCCCGGCCATCCCCACCGCGGGCCGCAGCGGCGCCCCTGCGCGCCGGGCCCTTGCGGCGGAGACGCGCGCGGCGTTCCTGGCTCTGGGCGTGCCCGACGGCGGCGGACCGCCGGACTCGCCCCCGCCGCCCCCGGAAAAGTCAACGTGACCGCACCAGACGGCGCAGGTCGACACGCTCGCGCTCCAGCACGGGCGCGACGTCGAGGAGGAAGCGCCGGCCGTCCTCGACGTAGCCCGCCGTCGGACGCAGCGCGGGGCTGCGCGCCGAGAACCACGCGTTGAGCCGCCCCATGAACAGCTCGCGGGTCATCTTGGCCGCCATGGAAGCGAGGCCCGCCGCCAGGTCCTCCCGGTCGCCCTTCGTGACGAAGGACAGGCGCACCGTGCGGCCGCCCTCGCGCATCGTGTAGCGAGCCTCCCCCCGCGGCGACGGGAGCGCCTCGACGCCCTGGTAGGGGAAGACCTGGGCCAGGTAGGGGCCGTAGTCGAGGCGCCCGCCCTCGCGGTCGAGGAGGGCCGTCACGTCCTCGCCGGGCCACGCATCGAGCACGCGCACGAGGAGCGCCATGGTCGCGAGGAAGAGGACGCGCGCCTTGTTCCCCGTGACGTCGAACGCCTCGTTGAGCTCGACCGGCGTCACGGGCGACACGAGGACCCCCAGAGGCTCCACGCCCCGGAGGAGCCAGCGCTCGCGGAAGCCGGGGGGCGCGTCCCACGGCGGGATGCGCTCGTCCACGGGGGCTTCGAACCACGGGTCGGCCGCGAACGCCTCGGCCCCGCGGTCGCCGAAGCGCTCGAGCCAGTCGGCGAGGTCGGTCGGGACCGCGCGACCGGCCCCCACGGCCGCCGCGCACACGCCCCGGCAGAGCCCCTCGAGGCCGAAGCGGCCGTGGACCTCCTTGCTGTCGTCGATGGCGACGGGCAGGGGCCCCCTTGGCCGCCGGCCCTTCGCGCGGCACACGATGCCCTCGAGCCGCTCGCGCATCGACGGCCCGTCGCCGGGCACGCGGAACGCGGCGGCCCCGATGACCAGGGGGCCGAGCAGGGGACCGTAGCCCGCCTCGTCGATGCCGACCCGGATCACGCGCACGACCTCCTCGGAACGGACCGTATACCACCCGAGAGGGGGAACGATCGCACGCTCCCTCCGATAGGATCCCCCCGTGCCGCCCGCCGACCCCAACGACCCGTGCCTCGCCTGCGAGATCGTCGCGGGCCGCGTGCGGCCTCCCGGCGGCGTCGTGCTCCGCGAGGACGGCCTCGTCGTCCACGGCTTCGCGGGGCCGAGCCCGGTGCGCGGGTGGCTCGTCGTGACGACGGCGCGCCACGCCCGTGGCCTCTACGACCTCACCCCCGACGAGGCCGCCCGCCTGGGCGCGATGGAGGCGCGGGTCCAGCGCGCGCAGCGCGCGGCGCTCGGCGCCGACCACGCGTACGCGTTCGCGATCGGGGACGCGCTCCACCACGTCCACGTCCACCTGGTCCCGCGCTTCGAGGGCGGCCCTGCGCACCTGCGGGGGGCGCGCGTCTTCGACGCGAAGCCCGAGGAGGCTCGTCCCCCCGACGAGATCGAGGCCGCCGCCGCGGCCGTCACCCGCGCGCTCGCGGGGGGCTGATCGCGCCGGCGCGCGGGCGCGCCGCTACTTCCCCCCGGGTGCCTCGGGGGTCGCGGGCGCCGCGGGGGTCGCGGGCATGGTCCCGCCGGCCTTCACCACGACCTCGGTCCGCGAGACCAGGTCGAAGTCCACGTCGGCGCCCTGCGCATCCGCGATGCCCTCGAGCTTCGACTCGCGCACCTGCGTGCCCTCGAAGCCGCTCGACATCGAGCGGGTCGCGTGGACGGCCGTCTCGAGGGTCCCTCCCTGCTTCCACTCGAGCAGGGGGCTGCCCTCGCCCGCCTGGAGTCCGCGCAGGGGCACCTTCATCCGCACCACCACCTTCACGATCCCATCCGCGACGCTCTCGAGCGTCCCCTCGACGGTGACCTTGTCCGCGACCACCGGCAGCCGCGCGGAGAGCACCTTCGCGATCGCGGCCACGTCGGCGACCCACGTCTCGCCGACCGCAAGCGGCTGGGCCGGCTCGAGGAGGTCGTCGGAGTCCTTCCCCTCCGGCTCGACATCGCCCTTGGGCTTCCCGAACCGGTCGTCGAGCCAGCGCCGCGCCCCCTCGCTCACGACGGCGCCAGGCGTCAGCAGCCTGTACGTGCGCGCCTTGCCGCGGCCGGTCACCTCGACGTGGACGCCGGAGAGGGACCCGTCCTGACCGGCCCGGCCCACGTGGCTCCACGCGACGAAGTACACGATCGTCTTCGTCGCGTGGCCGGCGCCGTCCACCTCGAAGACCTTGCCCACCGTGTTGTAGGTGGTGCGCCGATCCTGCGTCTTCTCCGAGACCACCTGCTCCTCGGCGAGCACCTTCATCTTCACCGTCTCGGTCTCGTCGCCCGTGCGCGTGAACACGTCGCCGGCCTTCCACCGCTCGCGCACGGTGATCGTGTGCTTCGCGGGCGGCTCGGCGAGGGCGGCGTCGGCGGCGAACAGACCGAGGGCGGCAACGGCGAGGAAGGGGCGGACGGTCATGGGGGCTCCGGGGCGCGATCGGGGCTCGAGACAGCCCAGATCCTAGCCGCCCGGACCCGCCGAAGGAGCGGACGCGTGCGGAGCGATGCGCGTTCCACCCCTTCCCGGGGGTAGACTCGCCCGTGTCTCCCCCCCCTCCCTCACGGAGCCGCCATGTCGTCGATCCTGGCCGAGTTCACGGATGCCAACTTCGATGCGGAGGTCCTGCATAGCTCGGTGCCGGTCCTCGTGGACTTCTGGGCCACGTGGTGCGGGCCGTGCAAGGCGTTGACCCCCGTGATCGAGCAGCTCGCCAAGACGTACGAGGGCCGCATCAAGATGGGGAAGTTCAACATCGAGACGAGCCCGAAGACGCCCGTGAAGTACGGGGTCGCGTCCATCCCGCTGCTCCTCATCGTGAAGGACGGCCAGACCAAGGCGAAGATCATCGGCGCCCGCCCGCGGGCCGAGATCCAGAAGAAGCTCGACGAGATCCTGGCCGGGTGAGGCTCTGCGGGGGGACGAGCAATACGTCCTGGATGTCCTGCGGCATCCCGCCGGTGACCGCCCGATCCCGCCGGAGGATCCGCTGTCTGCGTCCGAGAGAATCGACCGCGTAAGGGCTTGTACGAATCCCCGGGTCGACTTCGGCCGGCGGCGGGGCTTTCCGACCGGTGCCGCGCTGCGGCGCGCTGGCGCGAGCCAGCGTAGCGCCGGCGAGGGAGGAGAGACGACTAGTCCCAGCGCAAGCGCGTCCCCACTTGCTCAAATGACATAAAAGCACTCGGAACATAGCCTCCTGCGTGGTATTCGTAGGTTTACGAAGTCAACAA
>JAYTCP010000327.1:0-1869 GCA_043736435.1 Planctomycetia bacterium
CACGGGGGGGGCCGAAGTCCACGGAGGGGGATCCCTCCCGTGCTCCCCCCGCCCTCCCCCCCTCGCCCCCGCGCCCCCCACGTCCCCCCCTCGGCCGGCCCCCGCCGGTCCGCGGCTACTCGCCGTCGATCCGCTTCAGGCTCTCGGTGGTCCCGACGGCGATGCCGATGGTCCCGAGGCAGAAGGCGGCGAGCACGCCCTGGAACACGTGGCCCCCCATCATGACGACGGCCGTGAATCCCGCGAGGGCGTAGAAGAGCCCGGTGAGGAACTCGGCGGGACGGACGACGGCGTTGACGACGCCGAGGACGGCCCCGGCGACCCCGAAGTAGAGGAGCGATCGGACGTTGCCGCTGATGAACAGCCAGCCGAGCGCCGCGAAGCCGACGGACGAGCCGATGACGGCGACGAGGAAGCGCTTGCGCGAGACGGGGCCGAAGCGGGCCCAGCGCCGGTGCTCCGCCTGGGCGACCTGGTGGAGCCGGCGGGCCTCCTCGTCGCCCATGACCTTCCACCGCGCTTCGAGCGGGGCCTCGACGGAGGCCTTGGGGAGTGGCTTCGGATGGAAGCGGGGGCCGTCGGTCACGGGACGATGCGTCGCGCGGTCTCGCGACCTCCGCAGTGCGTGGTGACGGCGCGCGACGTCTCGTCGAGGAAGCGTTCGACGTTGGCGCGCTCGACCGTTGGCGGGAGGTAGAGGACGACGAGCGCGCGGGTGGTCGAGTGCGTGACGCTGGTGCGGAGGCTGTCCGCGGTGGGATTGCCGAACGCGCCCTCGCGGTCGGCGAGCACGGGGCGCCCCTCGACCCCGATGCGGCCGCGCGCGATGCCATCGTAGGCCTCGCCCTCGCGGCCGACCCGCAGGGCGATCGGCCCCGCGATGCGGCCGCGGTCGTAGGTCCCGAAGGGGACGAGCATCCGGAGCGAGCAGAGGTTCATGGCGTCCACGAGCGAGTTCACGCGGAAGAGGGGCCTCCCCTGCAGGACACGGCGCAGGAGCGCCTCGCTCGCGGGGCGCGTGTGCGTCGGGTCGAGCCCGAGACCGCGATAGAGCGCGCGGGCGGGCTCGAGGGCGGGGATCTCGGTCGGGGTCGCGGCGTTGCCCCACTGGCGGCGCAGCTCCTCGACGAGGCGGTTGCCCTCGTCGCGCAGGTCGGCGCCCGTCTCGGCGACGGCGATCCCGTCGAATGCGACGCACGCGAGCAGGAGGCGGCCGCGGAGGCGCTCGTCGACGGTTACGCTGAACTCGGCGCCGAGATCGAGCCCCGGGCCCGGCGCGCCGACCTCCTCGGGCATCATGATGCGCAGGCCCTCCGCACCGAACGCGTCCGCCACGGTGCGGCGGTCGAGCCGGTCGGCCAGCCCCACCGCCTCGAGGCCCTCGAGGACCGTCGCGTCGGCGAGCGCGACGGGCCCCGCGTGCCACACCCCCGCCTCGAGGAGCACGCCGATGCCGGGCGGCACGCGGAAGGCGGCCGCGGGCCCGACGGGCTTGTCCCCCACCCCCGCGACGACGAGGAGCAGCGAGCCCTCGCCGATCGACATGAGGAACCGGCGTGCGTCGACGTATCGCTGGAGGTGGCGGACCCGGCGGGGCCCGGCCTCGCGCGGGTCGAGGGCGAGCACGACCTTGCCGGTGCCGCCCATCCGCACGCGCTCGCCGGGGAACAGCAGGCGCCCGTACGGCGCGAACGCCTCCGCCGTCACCGGACGGGCCGAGAGGACCAGATCGCCACCGACGGCCGATTCCATGTCCCTCGGAGTGTAGCCCCGCGCGGCCCCTCCGTCGGCGGGACAAACCGCGCGCAGCGCGCACGCACGACAAAACCGCACGTACGGTGCCAGAGCAAACGCCGCAGCTTTTCAGAA
>JAYTCP010000328.1:0-5440 GCA_043736435.1 Planctomycetia bacterium
GGCGCCGCGGGTAGGGCGGAGCCACGCCGCGAGGCTTGGCCCCCGGCGCCCCAGGATTTTTCCGCCGCGTCCCGCTACTTGGCGCCCTTCACCTCGGCGAGCCGCGCCTCGGCGCGCCGCGCCTCGGCGTCGAGCACGGCCTTCTGCGCGGCGTCGCCCTCGGCGGTCGCGGCCTGCACCGCGTTCGCCAGGTCGGCGGGCCACATGGCGGCGCCGGGCCCCCACGCCTGCTCGAGGGCGCTGAACGCGCGCTTCACCCCGTCGCCGGCGAAGTGGAGGGCCTTCCAGTCGGCGAGGCCGTGGCCCTCGCGGCCGAACGGGTCCGCACGCAGCCACGCCAGCACCTGCTCGGCGGTCTTGGTGCGCGCGGGCGAGGCGGCCGCGAAGGCGACGATGGCCGCGTCGTAGGCGCGGACCTGCTCGAGGGTGGCCTTCTCGGGCTCGGGGATCGCCTGCTTCTCGTCGGCGAGGCGCTTCGCCTCCGCCGCGATCTCGAGGAGGCCGGGCATGTGCTCGGCCGCCACGGCGGCGGCGGGGTTCTCCCGCTTCCAATCCTCGAGGGACGCGAGGGCCGCGTACTGCTTCTCGAGGGCGGCCGCGCGACGCGAGGCCGCGGCGGCCAGCACGGCCTGGGCCTCTTCGAGCGCCGAGGGCGGAGGCGGCGGTCCGACGACGCCCATCCCTCCGTCGCTCGGCATGGGCGACGGGGTGGGCGGAAGCGTCGGGGTGGCGTCCTCCGGCCCGATGGGCGGCATAGGCGCGGGCGGCGCCGCGTCGGGCGCCATCGGCGTCGGGGCGCCCGGCGCCCGACCGATCTCGGTCGCGCCGGACGGCTCCTTCGCCGTGGGCGAGGTGCCCTCGTCGCGCAGGAGCCACCACGCGCCGATGCCTGCCGCGGCCAGCACGAGCGCGACCATCACGCCCTTGCCGGAGGGCGTCGGCGCGGGCGGCGGAGCATCGGGCGGCGGGGCCGTGATCGGCGCGCGGCGCGTGTTCGTCGCTGTGAGCTTCGTCTCCTTCGCGCACTCGGGGCAGTGGAAGCGCTCGCCGAGGTGCGACGAATCGAGGCTCGAGATGGCGCCGCACCAGGGGCAGTCGAAGCTGCGCTCCCCGGAGAGGTGCGGCGCGTCCGGCGGCGAGTCCGTCGGCTTCCGGTCCGACGTGTTCTTCTCGGTGAGCTTCGTGGCCTTCTTGCACTCGGAGCACGTGAAGTGCTCGCCGAGATGGTCCGACGGCACGGGGCTGATGGCCCCGCACCACGGGCAGTCGAACGTGCGATTGTGGGTCGCCGGCACCGGTCACCTCGCGCACGGGGCCCCCCCTCCCCGAGGATGAGGAAGGGTGCGCCGCATCGCGGAGTCTACGCCCGCGCGCCCCTCGCGCGCTACCGTCCGGCCGGCGGCTTCTCGGCCGGGGGCGCAGGAGGCGGGGCCGGGGCCGGGGCCGGGACCTCGGGAGGCGTGGGCGGCGTGGGCGGAGCGGGCGGCGCGGCAGGCGCGGCACCCATGGCGGGCTCGCCCGGAGGGGCCTCCCCCATCGCCGGGCCGTCCGCCATGGCGGGACCGTCTCCCATGGCGGCGTCGGTGCCGGGCGCGGCCGGCGGGGCGGGGGGCTCGGGCTTCTTCTCGAGCCAGGCGGTCGGATCGGCGCGGAAGTCCGTGAGCTGGTAGTCGTCCACCGTGAAGATGAATGCGTCGTCGGGCCCGCCCGTGCCCTTGCGCCGCGCGTACCAGGCGGACTTGCCCTCCACCTTCTTGCCGACCAGGAGCGCCGACGCGCGGCCGGGCCGTCCCTCGGGACCGGGCTTGCCCTCGGACCGGATCACCAGCTCGGGCTTGTCGAACCCGTACTTGGCGCCGTTCTGCGCCTCGATCTGGGCCCCGCTGGTGCCCCCGTCCACGATCGAGCCGAAGGGCAGCCCGACCCACCGCTGGACCACGCCGATGGCCGAATCCTTGAGGAGGGCGCCCTTCACCGGGAGCTCGAGCGTCCAGGGGTCGTCCGTGTCCTGCGCGCCCTTCGTGCCGCGCACGAGGACCACGGAGCGCTCGGGCTCGCGCTGCTGGATCGAGAGCTGGCCGACGTCGGCCGTGGTCAGCGCCGGCCAGAGCCGCGCGTCGGTCCAGCCGGTGGCCTCGGGCCGCGCGCTCCAGGAGTCGAGCTCCGCGACCGTGTGCACCTCGGCGCCGGCGGCGTCCCCGCCGACCTTGTCGATGCGCACGAACGTCGTGGACCAGGTGCCGTCGGCCCCGCCCTTGCCGATGCCGAACGACAGGATGGTCGCGCCGCCCTCGCCGAGGAGCTTCACCTCGGTGAACCCCTCGGGCCCCGCGAAGCCGGCGAACTTGGCCGGGTTGCCCGTGGAGAAGTTCTTCGACTTCACCGCACCGAGCCCCTTCAGGAAGCCCTCGACCTTGGAGGCATCGGCCGGGTAGTCGAACGCGCTCGCGACGACCCAGCTCGAGGGACCCCGGCGCTCGAGGCGCGCGGACTCCGACTTCGGCTTCCCGTCGTCGGTCCCGGTGCGGGAGATCGCGAATCCCTTCACCTTCGCGACGTCGAAGCCGGGGAAGGCGGGCGGGAGGCGATCGGCCGCCGTGGTGGAGACCGTGCGGTTGCCCCCGAGGGCGAGCGCCCCCGCCGAGGCGGCGGCGACGGTGGCGAAGACGATGCTGCGTACGACGAGGCTTCGGGCTCGGTCCATGGATCAGCTCCGATGCTTACGCACGAAGTAGACGAGCAGCCCCGCGATCAGGATGAGCACGGGGGCGCCGACGAAGTTGAAGAGGCGGATGCGGCTGCCGGTGGCCTCGCTCAGCTCGGTGAACTTCCGCGTGGCCGTGCCGCGCGAGCGCAGGGCCATCAGGTCGTCGCCGCCGGAGAGCATGCCGATCAAGTTCGTCACCATGACGAAGCCGGCGTTGCCGTTGATCGAGGTCGTCCCGGCACTGCGGTCCTTGCCGGGGACGCGACTGAACTGGTCCGAGACGAGCTCGGCGTCGGACAGCACGTAGAGCGTGCCCTTCCCCTCGTCGAGGCGCTTCGGTCCGGCAGCGGCGCCGGCTCCGGCGGGATCCCCCATGGCGGGACCGGGCGCGCCCTCCTCGCCTTCGGGCCCTTTCGGGCCGGTCGGCTGGGGCGGGGTCGGGGGCGTCGGGGGCGGGGGGGGATCCTTCGGCGCCGAGGGAGCGGGTGCGGCGGGCTCCGCGGGTGCCGGTGCGGGCGGCGCGTCCATGCCGGGCTCGGACCCCTCCATCGCGGGACCCTCCGCCATCCCCGGGTCGACCGGGGCCGAAGGAGGAGGCGGCGGCGGATCGACGGGCGAGGGCTTGCCCT
Source organism: Planctomycetia bacterium (assembly GCA_043736435.1). Lineage (GTDB taxonomy): Bacteria > Planctomycetota > PLA2 > PLA2 > JAEUHO01 > JAYTCP01. The sequence goes on from JAYTCP010000328.1 coordinate 3,337, forward strand.
TCCAGAAGCTCTGGAACGTCCCCTCGAGCGAGATCCCCACGGCGCGCGTGTCGAGATCCTTCATCGGCGGCCGGTTCTGCGCGGCGGCCTGGACGCCGGAGACGTCGGGGACGCGTGCGGAGAACGCCGTGGTGCGCGCGAGCACCCTGAGCTGCCGTCCGTCCTTCTCCTGCTGCTTCGCGTCCGCGACGATCTCGGCGGGGAAGTAGAAGAGGGCCGCGTCGAAGCCGCGGAGGGCACCGACCGTCCGATCGAGGCCGTCCCCGCGCACGAGGACCCACGGCGCGAAGCCGATGTACTCGCCCGACCCCGTGGGTGCGAAGCCCTGGTGATCCGGGTCGTACTCGGCGAGACATCCCTCGGCGAGCGAGATGCCGCTGCCGGCGAGCCACGCCTCGAGGCCCGACTTCGCGGCCGGCTGGCCGCCGAAGGCCGTGGCCGCGTCCACCGGGTCGAGGAGCAGCAGCACCTTCCCCCCACGCAGCAGGTACTGCTCGAGGTGGAAGACGCGCTTGTCGGTCCACTCGCGGGGCCCGAGCACGACGAGCACGTCGACGTCGCCGGGCACCGGGTCGTCGAGGCTCAGCTTGTCGCGCAGCCCGTCGCCGTAGATCTGCGTGAGGCGGGCCGGGAGCACCGTGAAGCGGTCCGGCCTCCCTTGCATCTGCATGAACTGCGGGGGCGCCTCGCGCACGACGCCGACCGTCGCCTGCTTCGAGCGGACGAGCTTCTGGAGCGCGGCCGTCAGGTTGTACTCGAGGCTCGAGTTGAGCTCGTAGGAGCGCCGGTCGTCGGAGAGCTGGCCGAGGGGGCCGAACTGCTCGACCTTGCTCTCGTAGGAGAGCGAGATGCCCTCGTAGGCGACCACCTTCGAGACGGAGGTCGTGCTGTAGTTCGCGTGCTCGGTCTGGGGGATGGACCTGTCGGCCGCCTCCTTGAGGCCGGCCTCGTCCATGCGCACCCAGGTCACGTCGAGGAGGCCCTTGCTGGCGGCCGCGTACTCGTCGAGCAGGCCCTCGAGCCGCTGCTTCACGGGCTTCGCGTCGGTCGGGATCTTCTCGTCCCAGTACACGCGCACGCGCACCGGGTCGGTCAGGCGGCCGAGGACGGCCTTCGTCGAGTCGGAGAGCGTGTAGAGGCGGTCCTGCGTGAGGTCCACGCGCGCGGACGTGCGCGCGAGGGCGGCGTTGCCGAGCAGGAGGGCGGCGAGCAGGAGGAGGCTCGCGACCCAGGAGAGCAGGAGGGGGTCGGCCCGACGGCGCGTCGGGGCGGCGGAGAGGGGGGCGGCGGGGGAGGGCACGACGGGGTCGCTCATGGGGTTCACCGGCACCGGCGGTTCTCGATCGATTCGACGTTGAGGTAGAGGAAGAAGGCGATGAACGACGCGAAGTACGCCGCGTCTCGCAGGTCCACCACGCCGCGGCCGAGGCTGCGGAAGCGGCTCGCGGTGCCGAGCGAGCTCAGGAGGTCGCTGACCGGGCCGGCGCCCATGTACGACGAGATCCAGTCGAGGATCGAGAAGCCGAAGCACACGACGAAGCCGACGAGGAAGGCCACGATCTGGTTGCGCGTCATGGACGACAGCCACAGCCCGATGGCCAGGTACGCGCCGCCCATGAGGAGCGCCCCGAGGTAGCCGCCGATCACGGGGCCCATGTCGAGGTTGCCGAGCGTGGCCGCGGTGATCGGGATGCCGGCGGTCGCGACGAGGCAGAAGAAGAGGACCGTGAGGCCGGACAGCCACTTGGCGATCACGATGTCGCGCACGCGCACCGGGAACGTCATCAGGGTCTCGACGGTCTCGCCCCGGATCTCCTCGCTCCACGCGCGCATCGCCATGGCGGGCACGACGATCGCGAACAGGATCGGGAAGAGGATGAACATCGACTCGAGCTCGGCCTGCCGCATGAGCAGGAAGCTCTGCTGGACGAACACCCACCACGTGACGACGACGGCCACCAGCGCGACGAGCACGTACGGGATGGGCCCGACCGCGTAGGAGCGCATCTCCTTCGCGTAGACCGCGCGCACGGCGCGCCACGCCTCGACGGCCCGCTGCCCGAACGCCAGCCTGAGCCCCACGGCGAGGACGACGACGATCCCG
>JAYTCP010000329.1:0-16460 GCA_043736435.1 Planctomycetia bacterium
GCGAGCACGCGGGGAAGGGAGCCGAGGCCATCTCCCAGGCGATCCGGACGGACACGGAGCGCTTCCGCGGCACCGGGCCGCAGACGGACGACGTCACGCTCGTGGTCGCGAAGCTCGACCCCACGCAGCGGGCCGAGCCGATCTGACTCGGGGCCGGCCGCCGCTCACCAGGCCAGGGGCAGCGCCGTGATGCGTCCTGGGCGGACCGTCGCGCGGACGCGGCGGCGTTCGACGCCCCCGAGCTTCAGCACGAGCTCGATCTCGCCGCGCGGAAGGGGACCGAGGAGGACCCCGGGCGACATCCACACGTATCCGTCGAAGGCTTCGGGGGAAACCCGCTCCATCGGGCCATGGATCATCGTCAGCGGGGCACCGTCCGCCCGGACGAGCTCTGGTGCCCCCACGCCCGGCGTGAGGGGGACCTCCGGCACGAGGTGGAGGTACCCTGCGGGCACGAGCCGAATTCGAGCCGTCCCACCCGACGGAAGCACGAGGGCCTCGCTCGCCCACCACGACCCGTCGGTGGCGACGGCGAGGCGCGGCTCCCCGATGCGCGTCGCGGCGCCTCCGCTCACGCGCCCGTCCTCCTCGAGGGAGAGGGCTTCGACGACGCCCTCCAGGCCCCGGACCCAGACGATAGGCCTCTCGCCGTCCCGGGCAGCATCGGAGCGGCCGCCCAGGAACTCGACGCGCTCGAGGAGCTCGGGGCACGCCGCGGGATCCACCTCGACGTCGACTTCGATGATTCGCCGTTCGGTGCCGACGGCGGCCGGCACCACCGCTTCCCCAGGTCGCACCCCGAGGCCGCGCCACGAGACACGCACGGCGTGCGGCCGAGTCGGGAGCTCGGCCGAGACCGCGACCTCAGCCTCGTCGGGTGCGATCACCTCGGGGTCCGACGTCACGGTGGCGGTTTCGCCTCCGTCGGCCCCCCGCACGTCGAAGACGACCTGGATTTGGCGCGGGGTCGGCGGCGGCGTCGGGCAGCGGACCCGCGCCGAGACGAAGATCGTCCGGGCCGGTGCGGCCGATGTCGCCACCAGGCGGACCCGGGCCGGTGCCGTGACCTGCGGGGGATCGCCCCCCAGGTAGACGTGCGTCTCTTTAGGTCCGTCCGTCATGCTGCCCCCGACCTGCAAGGGCACGGCGGTCGGCACCCACTGCCGCACGATCCCCGGGCCCTGGGTGCTGAAGCTGGCGCGGCCACGCCCCCACTCGGCTTCGCGGGTCGGCAGCTCGCGCGCCCCGGGCGTGCCGGCGACCGTCTCCACGTCGACGAGCATCGATCGACCGCCGGTCTCGGGGACCTCGACCTCGAGCTCCGCGGTCGCGGAGAGTCGGACCGTGATGGCGGAGGTCCCCGATGCCTCGACGCCCACGTCGCGCGTGATGCCCCACGCAGCCTGCGTGACGACGCCCACGTCCCATCGCCCCGCGGCGGGCAAGGGGATGCGACCGCGACCCTCGTCGTCGAGGTCCACCCGGGGCCACGGATCCTCCGCACCCGCGCCCAACGGTGGGGCATCGTGAGGGAACGCGTACGCCGTGCCGGCGGGCCCCGCCGGTCCCGGTCCCGCGACCGCCGTGACCTCGATCCAGGCGACCGCGAGGGACGGGGGCTCCGGATCCGCATCGGCCTCCCCGAAGCCCGCGTCGGGGCCGTTCGGCGGAGTCTTGGGGGCGGCGGGGGCGGGCACGGCGGGGGCGGCCGCGCGTGCGGGGAGGCCGCGGGGATCCGCTGCGAGGCTCGGCGGCGGCGCACGATCGGTCGCCCCCGCCCCCTCGACGCTCACGCTCCCTGGCGTCGCCGCCCGCAGGGCCCACGCGACGATGGCTCCCGACGCGACGGCGGAGGCGAGCCACGCCATCGCGAGCAGCGCGCGTCTTCGGAGCGGCTCCACGGTCGATACCTCCTCTGCGGCGTCCTCGACGGGACGCGCCATCCTACGAACGTCGGGACGCGGCCGCGGCTCCGATCCCCCGCGCGGCTTTGATCGCGCCCCCGCCGCCCCCGTGATCCTCGACCGCGTCCCGTCCCCTCCAGTCCCGGCCGATCAGGGCGTCTTCGTGATCGAGATGGGATCCATGGGCGTGCCGTCGGCGCGCACGGGCGTGAGCGTGAGCAGCCCCCCGGCGACGTCGACGCGGATCGCGTGGTGGACCGACTCGCTGTAGGCCGTGAACGTGCTCGTGCCCCGCGTGTAGAGGTCCTTGCCGCCGCCGCCGCTCACCACGTAGATCGTCCCCGCGGGGTTCACGTAGGCCGGCCCGCCGCCCGCGTCGGTGACGCGCCGGTCCTTCATCGGGTGGCTGCGCTCGTAGTCGTGGTCGTGGCCCGTGAAGACCACGTCGACCCGGTGCGCGTCGCACAGGGGGGCGACCGTGGACTGGAGCAGGGGGCTGCTGCCGTGCTTCGACGACGAGTAGACGGGGTGGTGGAACATCAGGATCCTCCACCGGGCCCCCGACGCCGCGGCGAGGTCGGCGGCGAGCCAGCCGACCTGCGGGGACGAGGCCGTCACGTCCAGGTTCGTGTCGAGGACCGCCACGTGTACGCCACCCCAGTCGAAGGAGTAGTAGCGCTCGGAGCCGTCCACGGGATTCGTCGGCAGGGCGAGGGCCGCGAGCAGCGGTGCCCCGTCGCCGGTCACGACGTCGTGGTTGCCCAGCGCGGCGAACACCGGGCGTGTCGCGAGCAGCTCGGCGAAGGGCCACATCATGCGGGTGCGGACCTCGACGGGCGTGCCGCCCATGTAGGCGAGGTCGCCCGCCAGGAGGACGAAGTCGGGGTTCATCTCCTCGACGCGCCCGATCACGCGCATCTGCGCGGCGCACCCCGAGCCGGTGTCGCCGGCCACGGCGAAGCGGACCGGGGCGGCCGGATCGATCGGCGGCGTCTTGAATGCGTGGCCGCCCCCGGCGGGCGTCCCGTCGAGGAGCACGCGGTAGTGGTACGTCGTCGCCGGCGACAGGCCCGTCAGCGCGAGCTCGTGGACCGTCCCGGAGGGACCCGTGGCGAGGGCGCCGTAGTCCGGGGTGGGGCCCCACTCGACGGCGGGGGCCACGGGGGCGACCGAGCGCCATGCGACGACGACGGAGTCGGGCGTCGGCCTCGCGACCATGGGGCCGTGCTCGATGCCCGCGGGGAACGCGACCGTCGGGGTGCACGTGGACCCGCCGGTCCCCGAGCCGCCGCAGGCCGGGGCGAGGGTCCAAACGAGGAGGAGCGGCAGGAGGAGAGCTCGCGAGGGACCGCGTCGGCGCACGGGAAGAGGGTAGCACCGCCAGGACGGCCCCGGACGGCCGGAACGGGAGCCGTCCGCGCGCGGGCCCCATGGTGGAATCCGCGCGCCCTCGCGCTCGACCGCACGTGGGCGTGGGGGTCCGGGCTCCCGGGGCAGCAGACGGTCGCGGGGGTGTCCTCCATGCGGGGCGAGGCGCGCACGACGGTGGATCAGATCCTCGGCGACGTCGCCGGCGGGCGGCGGCCCCGACGCATCGCGTGCCTCACCGAGGAGACCGTCGAGATCCTGTACCGGATCGGGGCGGGAGACCTCGTGGTCGGCGTGAGCCGCTACGTCGAGCGGCCGCCCGAGGCGAAGCAGAAGCCGCGCCTCTGCGCGTTCGTGAAGGCCGACTACGCCGCCGTCGAGGCGGTCCGGCCCGACCTCGTGCTGTGCTTCAGCGACCTCCAGGCCGACATCGCGGCCGAGTGCGCCCGGCGCGGGATGAACGTCGTGCTCTTCAACCAGCGGAGCGTGGCGGAGATCCTGGGCGTCGTACTGGCGGTGGGGGCGCTCGTGGGCCGCGAGGACGCGGCCCGGGCCCTCGCGGTCGAGCTCGAGGCGCACGTGCGCGGGGTGGCCGCCCTGGCCGAGGGCCTTCCGCGGCGACCGCGCGTCCACGTCGAGGAGTGGGACGATCCCCTGATCACGGCGATCCGGTGGGTCGCGGAGCTCGTCGAGGTCGCCGGGGGCGACTACCTGTTCCCCGATCGGGCGCGGGGCGCCGCGGCGAAGGACCGGATCGTCCATCCCGACGAGGTGGCGCGGCTCGATCCCGAGGTGATCTTCGCCTCGTGGTGCGGCAAGGCCGTGGCCCGCGAGGTCATCGTGGGGCGGGCGGGCTGGGCCGCGACGTCCGCGGTCCGCGCGGGCCGGGTGCACGAGATCCCGGGGACGATCCTGCTCCAGCCCGGGCCCGCGGCGCTGACCGACGGTCTCGACGCCCTGCACCTTCATGTCCGGGCTGCGGTCCGGTCGATGGGGGAGTAGCGCCCGGGGCATCGGGCCCCCTGCGCCCCATCGGGCCCGGGGGTCTGCCCCCGCCGCCCCCCGACTCTCCACGCCCTTGCGCCCCCCGTCCGCATCGGGCGCGCGCGTTCGCGTGCCGTTCGTAGGATCCGTCCTCCTCGCTCGATCGGAGGCTCAGGTCTCGCGGAGGGTCGGTCGATAGCGCTCCGGCACGGTCGAGGAAGGAACCCCCCTCGACCCCGGGTCGGCGCATGCACCGGCCCGGCAGCCGCTCGTTCCGACCCGGACCGGCTTCGAAGACGGTCCCCGCGGGGCGATGGGCGGGTTCCCCGAGGAGTCGCCGTGAGCCTCAAGCACCTCCGAACCCGTGCGCGGCGCGCAGGGGAGCGCGGCGTCGCCATGATCTGGGCGCTGTTCGCGAGCATGGTGATCGCCGGCATCATCTTCACCGGCACCGACTCGTTCCTTGCCGTGGGGAAGATGGGCCAGGCGGAGTTCTCCGCCGACGGGCAGGCCCGCGCGGTCGCCGAGGCCGGGCTGGTGGACGCGCTCGCGTGGTTCCGCCGCCAGACGACCCAGCCCGTCTCCACGTTCGCGCCCTCCCGCAACCTGACGCTGAACCCGCCCGTGAACGAGACCGACGACGTCGCCCTCGGCCTCGTGCGCGACTACGAGATCATGCCGAGCCTGTGGGGCCGGTACGAGGTGCTCAAGCCCGTGGCCTCCGAGACGTGGACGGACGGCAACGCCAACGGCCTCTACGACTACGGCGAGGCCTTCGTGGACGCGAATGGCAGCGGCCGCCGCGACCCCGCGCGCAACATCCGTGACGTCTCGGCCGATCGAGGCTTCGCGGGCACGGGCTCCGTCTGGCGGCTCGAGAGCCGGGGGACCATCTACCGGCGTCCCGACCTGGCCCAGCCCCTCGGCGTCGGGCCCAACGCCCGCATCGCCAGCGCGGTGCTCGCGAGCGAGATTCGTCGCATGGTGATCACGCCGCCGGCCCAGGCGGCCCTCTGCGTGAAGACGGCGTCGGGCGTCCTCATCGGCACGCGCTCGCGGATCGTCGGCGGGACGAAGGGCGGCCTGATCACGAAGTCGAGCACGGGCATCTCCATCACCACCGGCGCCGAGATCACGGGCGCGCCCGCGAAGGGGAGCATCGCGACGTACGACGACTCGGTCACGGGGGTGTTCGGCGCCAGCCTCGAGGACATGAAGGGGATGGCCGACGCGGTGTACGTGCTCCCCGCGAACTTCCCCGCCCGCATCGGCGACTACACGCTCAACATCGTGGGCGGAGCCATCACCTTCACCGCCGCCAAGCCCCTGCGCGGCACCGGCGTCGTGATCGTCGATGGCAACGCGACGTTCAACTCCAGCAGCAACAGCTTCTTCAACGGGGTGCTCTACGTGAAGGGCAACCTCGTGATGCGCGCGCCGATCTACATGCGCGGAACGATCATCGTCACCGGCAGCGTGGACATCGCCGGCTCCGGCGGCGACTACACCGAGCTCAACTACGACGGCGGGATGGTCACCTCGGTCCTCACGATCCTCGGGCAGTACCGCTTCGCCACCGCCCCGTACGTCCCCGCCTCGGCCCTGCCCGACGGGACTCCGGACGAGGAGGGGCTCATCCGCCTCCAGAAGTCGGGGCGCACGCTCCCCGGCGGGAACCTCCCCTCCGCGCTCGGCAGCAGCCTGCCGCCTCCGTAGCAGGAGCCCCGATGACCCCGTCCGCCTGCCTCCCTGTCCTCCTCTCGGCGCCGGTCCCCCCGCGCCGATCCTTCGCCCCGCGCGCGTGCGCGCCGGCTCCCTCGTCCGTCGGAGGTGCGTCTTGATCCGTTCCCGTCTCCCGTCCCGTCGCCGCGCGGGCGGCTTCTCGCTCGTCGAGGTCCTCATCGGCGCGACGGTGATCGCCATCGCCGGCATGGCCGGCGTCGCCTACGTCGCCCGCGCCAGCCAGAACGCCGACTACACGCGCGACCGGATCTTCGCCCGGCAGAAGGGCCTCTCGATCGTCTCCGAGCTCCGCGGCTACGTGGAGGGCGGGGCGGGCGAGGTCGCGGCCGACCTCGACGGCTTCGACGACGGCGTCCTCCAGCAGGCCACGCTCTCGATCGCCCCGGATCCGGCCATCCCCGGCAACCTCGTGGCGCCCAACCACAAGCTCTCCGGCAACGTCATGGACCAGGGCGAATGGCGCTGGTACCGACGCATCACCGTGCAGCGGTTCCCGGGCGTCGTGACCCGCGACCTGCGCATCTGCACGGTGCGCGTCTACCGGCACCGGCCCGGCGGGGTCCTCCCCGGCGAGATGATGGCCGACGTGTCCACGGTGGTCCGCACGATCGGCGACGCCTATCCGACGGCCCAGGTCTACGACATCTACCTGCTCGCGCTCGAGAACGTCCCCGGATGGTGGGTCTACATGGACACCATCAAGCCGTTCATCGACGCGACGGTGCAGGATCTCGAGTCGCGCAACCCCGGCCTCACGTTCCGCACGCACTGGATCACCACGAGCGGCTACGGCAGGGATCCCGAGTACGCCCCGTACACGAACGAGACGCGGTCGAGCACCGACGACACGCCGTGGGCCTACGTCTACCCGGGCACGATGCCGGCGGGCAGCGCCTCCAGCCGGTACTACATCCCGGAGGGCATGCGGGCACGGATGAACCTGGACGGCGTGGCGGCGCCCACCTTCCGCAACGGCTACACACCCTCCGAGCCGTACACCGACGCGAACGCCAACGGACGATACGACAAGAACGAGCCGTTCTCCGACTCGAACGGCGACGGCTACTGGAACGTGCAGAACCCGAACCCCTACGCGATCGCCGACCAGCACAACCACGCCATGAGAGCCCCCGACGAGCAGGCGCTGTTCGCCGCGAGGGTGGCCGCCGGGCAGGACACGGACGACACTCCGACGTGGCGCCTCCTCCTCGACCGCATGATCGCGGACCCGGCCAAGTACCACAACGCGATCTTCATCAACCTCCACGGCGAGCTGCTCCCCATGCCCGCCGTGCGCAACTACAGCGACGCGGCGAAGAACCCGATCGGCAAGCCGGGCTGGCGCGCGGTCACGCACCCCGAGCGCCTGCGGCCGCGCCGCGTGACCGGCAACAACGCGCTGACCGACCGGCCCCGCTGGCGCGTGTACGCCTACAAGGCCGAGTTCCCCAGCCCCGAGACGCTGACGACCCAGCGCGAGCCCTACACCGACGTCAACAAGAACGGCGCGTGCGACGGCGCCGAGCCCTTCCAGGACTGGAACGGCGACGGCCGTTGGACCGACGAGACGCCGATCGCGGTGTCGTTGCCCGGCTTCGACGTCTCCTCGGCACCGAACGCGGCGGTCAACCCGACGCTCCTCGTGAACGTCCTCGCCGGCGGCATCGACGCCGACGGGAACGGCGCCGCCGACCCCTACCAGGCCTTTGCCCTGGCGAAGACCTACCCCGAGGCGTGGGTGGACGGCGACGGCGACGGCCGCGTGGACGTGGTCGAGGCCTACTTCGACCGCAACGGCAGCGGGACGTTCAACGCGGGCGAGCCGTACACCGACGTGGACGGCGACGGGAAGCGCGACGCCGTGGCCGACGCGTTCACGGACGGCGACGGCAACGGGCGGCCCGACGTGACGAAGCAGCCGGCCGACGTCTTCACCGACTCGAACGCCAATGCGCGCTGGGACGCGGCGGAGCCGTTCCTCGACCTGAACGGCAACGGCGTGTGCGACCCGCCGGCGGCGCCGATCCTGCCCTGGCTGCCCTGGAACCCCGCGGTGAACGACCAGAACGGGCCCGCACGCGCGGCCTACACCGCGGCCTACGGCGAGCCTTGGACCGACGTGAACCTGAACGGGAGCTGGACGCCCGCCGAGCCCCTGCTCTACGACGTGAACGGCAACGGGCGTTGGGACGGCGGCTTCTCCCGGGGCCGGCCCTGGTTCGAGGTGTCCTACGACGCGGTCCGGAAGGTCTCGAGGGTCATCCTCCACGCGACCCCCCTCGAGACCCCGGAGACGGCGGACGGGCGCGGCCTCGACGCCGGCATGCGCCTGTACGACCTCGACTACATCCCCTGCCCGACGCCGGCGGCGGCGAACGCGGCCAACCCCCCGTTCGAGCGCGACCTGTTCACGAACACCGTGGACGTCCCGAAGAACACGGCGCGATGGACGATCGAGCTCCCCTTGCCCGTGATCCGCTCGCAGAAGGAGACGGTCGTCGGCTCCGGCAACGGCGACGCGACGGACCTGATCCTCGAGATCCGGACCCGCATCGGCTCGGACCCGACCACCGGGACGATGTTCCCGGTCCGCAACTCGCCCCAGAACCTCTCGCGGGCCCATTGCTACTTCCACGCGAACACCTCCTCGGTGCCGTTCAGCGAGCGCTACCAGTTCCAGGGCGACCCGCGGCATAGCCCGTACGCCGACACGAACCAGTTCGGGACGGCGTTCGTCAACGGCTACAACTGGTGGTTCGACAGCTTCACCACGAGCGGCGACGCCCGGAGCCTCTGGCCTGCGTTCGACGCCGCGCGCCTCCGCGACGGCTGGAAGGGCCGCATCCAGTACGACGGGCCGCGCCTCTGGCAGTGGCTGCGCCAGGCCCTCACGAAGACCGAGGCCGTCTACACGACGCTCACCGGCTTCAGCTACTTCTACCTGTCCATCGGCGGCGACGTGGGCTACGACTCGGCGAACGGCTTCGCGAGCTCGATCCCGATGGACGGCGCCCCGTTCGGCAGCGCCGCCGACGTGTACGAGGACACGATCGCCGGCGGCGGCACCGTCGGCATCGGCGGAAGCCAGAAGCACGTCCGCAACAACGGCGGCATCCTGGCCAACGGGATCCGCACGGGCGGCGCCTGGTGGAGCAAGCCCTGGCTCGGCGAGCTGTTCGAGGACGCGACCTACGCCGGCCAGTGGGCCGCATGGGGCAACCTCCGCGCGGCCACGGGCACGAGCGCCTCCCAGTACCGGCTGGTGCGTCGCGGCGACGTCCCGACCGCGCAGATGCCCTTCGGCACGCGCATCAGCAACAAGTCGGCCCGCACGGCGGAGGAGGGCTCGACGTCCCTCTTCAACGTGGGTACGGCGGCCTCGACCTTCCACCACCAGTACGCGGACGGAGCGACCGGGAACCTGGTCGGCGACGGCAACCAGCTCGCCGCGAACTACAACTTCCCCCTTCCGACGGCCGCGCCCATCAGCCGGCCCTTCGGCCTCGCCACGGCCCTGGCGGGCGGCGTGGGCGACGAGTACGCGTACGCGACCGACTATCCCCGATACACGGCGTCGACGGTCGTCGACTTCTACGACCACCTGAGCGGCAACAAGGGCAGCGCCCTCATCCGCCTCGTCGAGCCGGGGGCGTCGCCCAAGGCGGGCTTCGTCGTGGTGAACGGCATCGACCGCACGACGGGCTCGGGCTCGGCGTTCATCGCCCGCTACAGCCTGATCACCCTCGTCCACAGCTTCCTCGCCGCGGGCCTCCCCGGCACGGGCCGCATCAAGCAGCTGCCCCGCCTCCAGCTCTTGAGTCCGACGATCGTGACCGAGCTCACCAACCCGGTCTCCGTCCCGGTGATCTGGAAGACGGAGTGGAAGCGCTGGGACGGCAAGCCGTACACCACCGGCTACGCCGTCGGCTTCACCGAGCTCGAGAGCGACCTCGTGTACCTGGTCCTCTACTCGAAGGATGGTGGCCAGACCTGGTTGAACGTGAAGACGAACCAGCCCGAGACCCCCGGCGTGCTGCCGTGGATCGCGGGCGTCGGCCCCGATCCCGCACGCACGAAGTCCGACGCGGCGACGGGCAACGAGACCTACGTCTGGCCGACGCCCGTGGCCTCCTTCCCCGAGGGCACGTACATGCTCCGCGTCGAGGGGTATCGCCGGAACGAGGCCCTCCACTACGTCAGCCATCAGGAGAAGATCTATGTCAACCGCTGACGCAGGACGTCCCTTCCGGCTGCGCCGGCTCCAGGCGGGCTTCTCGATCCTCGAGGTCCTGATCGTGACGTTCATCATGGCCACGATCACCCTGGTCATCGAGCGGACCGTCAGCGGCCTGATCGAGACCGAGCGCACGATGCGCGCGATCCGCAACACCGCCGACCGGGGCCAGCAGGCCTCCTACCGGCTCCGCGACGTGGTCTCCTCGAGCCGGAACATCTTCGCGAACGACACCCTCGGCACGGGCTACCTCGGGAAGATCGGGTTCGGTGCCCTGCCCCTGCTCCCGGGCGCGAGGCTCCCGAAGATCGACGAGCTGAGCCCCCTCGGGCCCGACACGGCCGGCGACCCGCGGACCGGGAACATCCTCCTGTTCGCCCGCCAGGCCGACCCCCTGCCCGCGAAGGCGGCGGCCGCGACGAAGAAGATGCGGCTCGTGGACACCTATCGGCTCGTGTGCATCTACCTGTCGCAGAGCACGAGGACCGTGGTCGCGGGAGGGCTCCCCGCCCTCGATCTCGTCGAGTGGCGGAGCGACGCCTTCCCGTCGTACACGCAGGTCCAGGCCATCTCGAGCGGGACCGAGAAGGCGTCCGTGGTCGCCGACCTGTACAACCGGTTCGGCATCGACTACCTCTGGGACATGACGCAGCCCGTGACGAACGCCTTCTACGCGATCGACGGCACGGGCAACATCGCCGCGACGGCGACGGCGGTCACCTCGATCCCCGAGGACCTCAACGTCAGCAAGCGCGGGCGCTTCGTCGCCCGGAACATGGCCGTCGCCCGCACGGACGCCACCAGCCATCCGCGCGCCTCCGTGTTCACCGTCGACGCGCCGGCGACATGGTCCCCCCACGGGTTCGAGTGCAAGATCTGCGGCGTCTCGGGTTCGCGGAAGGTGTGGATGCGCCTGACCGTCGAGCAGCAGGCCTCGAAGGGGCGCGTCCCGGCCCAGCAGACCACCGTCGTCGCCACGGCCCGCGACCTCTGAGGCTGTGAAGGGATCGCCATCGGCATGGGGCGGACCAAGCCCCGTGCCGCGCGGCTCCTCGCCTTCTCAGATCCGATCGCAAGGGTGTCGGGCTGTGGACACGATCGGCTCGCAGCCGCAGGTCGTTCGGTGGCAGCTGGTCGCGTGATCCACGCTTGCGCGGGACTTCTCGATCGAGCCCGATGGGTCGGGAACGCACCCACCCCGCATCGGGATCGCTCGCTTCGCGCTCGACGATCGCTTCGCTCGCTCGGGATCAGCCCCGCACGGGCGCGAGCGCCCTTTGCACCCCGCGGGGGCTCCCGCAGCCCCGTGCCCGCGGCATGACCCGCCGTCCGCGCTTGCGGTCCCGCAGGAGGCGGGGTTCCATTCGCCCGTGCCGCATGCGCCGACAGGACGGCCGAGGGTCCTCTCGGTCACGACGGACCTCGAACTGACCGGCGCGAAGCGCGTCCTGGTGGACGGCGCCGTGGGGGTGGACCGCGCGCGGTTCGACCCCCACGTGCTCCTGCTGTCGCCCACCGCCGCCGACGATCCGCTCAGGCGCGAGCTCGACGAGGCCGGCGTCCCCGTCCACCACGTGCGCGTGCGATCCCGGCTCGACTGGGGAGGCCTGCGCGACCTCCGGGCGTGGTTCGACAGGGAGGGGCGGCCGGACGTCGTCCATACCCACTCCGCGCGCTCCGCCGGCGCGCTCCTGCTCGCGGCGGCGCGGCTCCCGCGCGAGGAGCGACCGCGATGCGTGGTCCACTTCCACGGCACGGTCTCGCCCCGGGCGCTCCGGCTCAAGCACCGCCTCCTCGACCGGTACCTCAAGCGCTACATCGACCTCGTCCTGACGCCCACCGTGGACGCGGCGCTCGTCGCGGGGCGTGCCCACGGCTTCCGGGGGCTGCCCACGCGCGTCATCCCGAACGGCATCCCCGTGGACCGGCTCCGCCGCCCCCTGCGCGCCGTGGCCGGCACGCGCAAGGCGTGGGGCGTGCCGCCCGACGCGGCCGTGGTCCTGCTGCTCGGACGCTGGGACGAGACGAAGGGCCAGGACGTGCTGCTCGACGCCGTCCCCGAGGTCCTCTCGCACCCCGAGGACGTGCGCTTCGTCCTCGTGGCGCCCGAGAGCTCCGGCGGATACCGCCGCCGGCTCGAGCGGCTCGTGGCGCGGACGGCGCTCCGCCGCTGCGTCCACGTCATGGGGCGCGACGTCGACCCCGCGTCCTCCTACGCCGCGGCGGACGTGGTCGTCGTGCCGTCGCGCAAGGAGGCGTTCGGCCTGGTCGCGCTCGAGTCCATGGCGGCCGGCTGCCGCCTCGTCGCGTCGCGTCTCTCGGCCCTGGTCGAGGTCTGCGGCGACGACGCCGGCACGATCTGGGTGCGCCCCGGCGACCCGCACGATCTCGCCCGTGGCCTGCTCCTGGCCCTCTCCGAGACCGGTGAGGAGCGCCGCGCGCGATGCGAGCTCCACCGCCGCCACGCGGCCCGCTACGACGTCCGTCGATACCTGGGCCACCTGGAGTCGGCGTATGCCGACGTCCTCGGGCGCCCCGACCTGCTGCCGCCCGCGGGGCGCCCCGAGGGCTCCATGGACCTCTCCTGGAGCGCCCGTGGCGCCGAGCCGAGGCCCTCGGGTCCGCTGCGTGGGCACGTGCCCGCACGGAGCGCCCGGGGCGTCTCCTGATCCGGAGCTGCGGTCTCGGCCCTCCGCCCGCACCTCTCCCTCCGTTCGCGCACGCGGACGGTGGACGACCTCGTCCGGGGCCTCGCGCGCACCGCATTCGCGGGTCGTGCGGTGGGGGAGGCCGCCGGCGTCGCTGGGGCCGGGGCACGAAGCGCAGCGATCCCGAGCGCGGTCGAGCGGCGATCCCGGGGGGGCGCGGGGGGGCGTATCTCCGTGTCGGGTCCCTTCCAGGGGACGATCCAGTGACCTCTCCAGGGGACGGAGTGTCCTCCGGATCCAGGTCGGCACGGTTCCTTGAAACCTCGACCTGCCGAGTTGCGTCTGAGAGGGGTGCCGCCGCCGGGGCCAGGGGAGCCTCGTGGCCGGATCCCGGTCGAATGTCCGCACACTCGTCCGTCACCGGCGTGTCAGGACCCGGTCACCGTCGTGTGAACTTGTTCAGTGTTAGACCATGCAACCATTGGTAACAAACGGGTTATGTCACTCGGTGCGATGTCCCCCACGCACCGATCCGGGAGTGGACGATTTCGGGAAGATTCTGGGGATCCGCCGCGACCCCGGCGGCGTCTGATCGGGCATGGCACGTGCTTTAGACGCTCACCGGAGGCTCGCAGGACACCGACGTTGAGTCGCAGGCCTGGCCCCCCGGTTCCGACGAAAGGAAGACGACCGATGATCACCCGCCTCCCCTCGCTGACGATGGTTCGCCCCCTGGCGACCACCGCTCCGGCCTTCCCCCGGGTCGAGGCCGCCTTCCACGCCGTGGAGTCGACCTTGCGCGCCCTCGGAATCGAGAGCCCGCACACGCTCCGGTCCCCCCAGATCGTCGAAGAGGCCGTCGAGGGCATCAGCGCCCTGGACGGCACGCTCGTCATCCTCGATCCCTCCGAGCTTCGTGCCGCGGAGATCGATCTGGAGGAGACGGTCGCCGACGAGCGCTCGGGCGGCTCCCTCTTCCTCTCCCTCCCCAACCCGTCCGAGATGACGGCCCGCCGGGTCCGCTATCGCGACCTCGCGGGGGCCTCTTCGGCCTTCGCGTTCGTCGAGGACGGCAAGATCCCCACGGGCTTCGGCCGCTTCCACTTCGTGCCGCGCCCCCAATCCGTCCGGGGCTGGCGCGTGCTGGTCGCGGACACCCCCGGGTTCCGCGTCGCCGTGATCTCGCGTCCCCTCCCAGAGGGCGGCTTCATCGGCCTGTGGACGGGCAACGAGGACCTCGTGGACGAGCTGTCGAGCGCTCTCCGCGAGCTCGCCCGGGACGCGGGCCACGACGTTCCCGCTTCCGCCGCGCCCGTGCCTTCGCTCATGGGGATCGCCTCCGAGCGGGACGTCTGGAAGCAGGCCGCCGATCTCCGCGGGCTGCGCGAGGTCCGCGAGGGCGAGCTCCGCGAGATCGCCCGCGCGGCCGCGCTCCGCGGCGTCGCCATGCGGCGCGAGCGGGCGGCGGCGGCCTCGAAGGCCAAGGCGCCCGCGGCCTGAGCTTCGTTTCCGTCGTGGTTCCGTCGAGGCTGCCTGACTTCTGCTCCGCAGAACTCTCCCTTCTCTGTGGCTCCTCTGTAGTTCCGCTGTAGCTCCGCTGAGTTCCGCTGCAGCTCCGCTGAGTTCAGTTCGAAGAACCCTTCCAGGTGGGCGCTCCGGCGACGGTCCGCCCACCTTCTTCGTTACTCCTCCCGCCCCCGGTCAAGCCCCCCCCTCCCGCCGCCCCGTGCCGGCTGGGGACCCTGGCCAGGGGCGGGCCCCACCCCAAAGGAACCGCCCCCCGGCGCCGCTCGCGCAGGAGAGTGCCTTGGGAAGGGCGGCTCTCATGCCGATAGAGGGGCGTTGACCGGCACGGGGCGGAGCCGGCGTCGAGGGTTGCCATGTCTCCCGACCCCAGCCATGCGTCCACGTTCCCGGTTCCGGTCCTCGCGGAGCGAGACGAGCCCCAGGCCCTGACGGGCTCGGATCTGGCCGGCGACTCCTCGCGCCACGCGGTGTCCTCGACCCTCTATCTCGACTGGGACCGCGAGCGGTACGCCGGTGCCGTGCCCCGTCGGCTCCCGCTCCCCACCGAGGACCCGGGTCCGTCCTGGCTCGCCTTCCCGCACCAGCGCTACGTGCTCTGCGCTCGCCACGTCCGGGGGCGCATCGACGTCGTCTACGTCACCTCCCTCGTCGGGAAGCGGGACAGCCTGATCCCGGGCGGCATCGTCGAGCGCATCGTCACCGACGACCGCTCGATCACCGTCGTCGTGGACGGGAGGCCCTACCTCTACGCCGTCGATGCGGGAACCACGTTCGACGTCACGAACCGCCGCGTGCTGGGCGCACCCCAGACCCAGGCGTAGCCGCGCGGGGCGCCCGGACCGGCTCGCGGCGCGCTTCGCGTCCTCGTCGCCGGGAACGAGACGCGTCGGATCGCAGGGGGCCCGCTGTATCCTCGGGGGATCGTGCGTGGAACCGATCGCCAACGATCCCTCGTCGTCCTCCTCCTCGCGCTCGCGGGCATCGCCCTCGGCGCACCCGGATGCGGCGCCGCGCGCGGCGTCCGGATGCCGTGGCAGAAGGCGGCGGAGCCGGCGCCCGCCACGACCTCCCGTCCCCCCGCGACGACCGCTCCGGGCGGCGAGGCCCTCGCCGAGGATCCGGGCGCCTACCCGACGGCGGAGCCCCCGTACGGACCGCCGCCCACGGGCCGCGCCCTTCCGCTGCCGCCGCCGCTCGTCGAGCGGCCCACGGACGGAGAGGAGCCCGAGCCCGTGGGCCTCCTGCCCCCTATGGGCCTGCGGCCCAGGCACCCCGACTCCCGGACCGGATCGCCCGCCCTTCACGAGTCCCTGCCGCGCGAGGTGACCGACGTCGCGGCCGAGCGCGCCTGGAACGTGATCGTGATCCACCACAGTGCGACGGCGGTCGGTGGGGCCGCGAGCTTCGACCGCACGCACCGCGCGAAGGGGGAGGCCGGCGTCGGCTACCACTTCGTGATCGGGAACGGGACCGACACGGGCGACGGCGCGCTCGAGACGACGTTCCGCTGGCGCGAGCAGCGCGACGGCGCCCACGCGAAGGGCTGGGACGCCCAGTCCGTCGGGATCTGCCTCGTGGGCAACTTCGAGGACGCCCGCCCGAGCCCCGCGCAGATGCGCGCGCTCGCCCTCCTGGTGAAGCACCTGCGGGCGCGCTACGGCATCCCGGGCGAGCGTGTGATGGCGCACTCGGCGGTGAACGCGACGAAGTGCCCCGGCGCCCGCTTCTCCATGCGCGACCTCGTGACCGCGTCGGACCCGGGCGCAGGCACGCCGTACGCAGGCGCCGGCACGTCCGACAGAGGCCCTGGGGCTCGAGGCCCGTGACCCCGGTCGCCGTCGTCCACAGCCTGTGGGAGTGGGTGGGCCTGTCGGTCTATTGGTCGGGCGAGGCGGTCGGCTTCGCCATGATCCCCGTGATCCTCTTCTCGCGACGGTCCTCGCAGGCGAAGGTCGCGTGGATCCTCGTCGCGATCGGCTTCCCGTGGCTCGGAGTCTTCGCCTACCTCCTCTTCGGGCGCCGGCGGATGCACCGGAGGGTGGTGCGCCTCCG
>JAYTCP010000330.1:0-1781 GCA_043736435.1 Planctomycetia bacterium
CTCTCCCGCGCGATGAACGGCACGTACCTCGGCTACGGCCGCAAGGCCGAGGAGGCGAAGGAGCGTCAGAGCGCCCAGGACGGCAACGCCGCCGCGGCCCCCGCCGCCGGTGCCGCCCGCGCGGCCTCGAAGGCCTCGGAGCTCTACGACGCGTCCGGCTGGGACCTCGTCGACCGCAGCCGGAAGCCCGACTTCGACCTCGCGAAGCTCCCGACCGAGGAGCTGCCGGAGGAGATGCGGGCCATGACCCTCGAGCAGCGCAAGGCGCTCATCGAGGTCAAGCGCGCCGAACGGCAGAAGCTCGTCGCCGAGATCCAGGCCCTCGACGCGCAGCGCCGGGCGCACGTCACGGCCGAGATCGCCAAGCAGGGCCTCGACGACTCGAAGGCGCTCGACCGCGCGGTCCGCGATGCGATCCGCGAGCAGGCGGGGGAGAAGGGCTTCCGCTTCGAGGCCCCGAAGGCTCCCGAAGCCCCGGCCCCCGCGCCGGTGCCGACCCCTCCGGTGCGCTGACCCCCCTCTCCCCTAGCCCCCCTCCTCCTCCCTCTCGTCTTCCCCCCCGAACGCTCGGCCGCCCTCCGCGGCCGGGCGTTCCCCGCTTGCAGGGGTCCCGGGCGCGTCCCGAGCCCCCTACGTGGACCCGCAGGGGCAAGGCGGCCGGTAGGCGCGCCCGGGTCGTCGAGGGGGGGGCGCGGGGGTCCGACCCGCTGGAAGCCGCCAACTTGGCTGGCTCGAGCCGAGTGTCCGGCCGTCAGCGGGCCACTTGTGTCAGACACCTTCTGCCCGCCGGGAGCTGCTCGCCGCCCGCTAGTGGGGGACGTCGGTCCCGGCCGCCCCCGGCGCCTGCTCGCTCCGCAGGCGCTCGAACGCGGCCCGGTACCGGGGGGGGATCGCGACGGGGGCGAAGCGGTCCATGTCGACGCACACGGTGGTGGTCGTGGCCCGAAAGGCCGTCTTCTCATCGGAGGCGCGGCGGCCCTCGAACCGGAACGTGACGCTCGTGGTACCCACCTTCTCCACCGAGACCCCCATGTCGAGGACCTCGCCGTAGCCGACGGTCTCGAGGAAGTCGGTCTCGATGTGGACGGCCGGGAAGCCGAGCCGGTCCTTTCCGAGGACCTCGGAGTAGGGGATGCCGACGGCCTCCGCGAACATCCGCTCCATCGCCTCGTGGCAGAAGTGGAAGAACCAGGGGTAGTAGACGATCCGCGCCTGGTCCACGTGGCCGAACCGGATGGGGATCTCGCAGCGGTAGGTCACGGGAGCTCCGAGGGGCGGGGGCGGGGGCGGGGGCGGCCGGCAGGCGGAAGGGGACCGGGGCGGGGGCGTGGGGGAGGGGGCTTCCCCGAGTCTACGGTTGATCCTCCCGGGACGGGTGGCACCGGCACGGGCGGCCAGTCGGGGCCGTGCCAGGCCCCGCGCCTCGCTTCGACCGATCTCCGTCCCGGGTACCCTCCCGCCTCGCGACCGCTCTCGCGCCCCCGTGGGCGGGCGGCCGCACGGGAGGGTCGGCATGGACGTCCGTCAGGTCCTCGTCATCGGCGCCGGCACCATGGGGCACGGCATCGCGCACGTCGCGGCCCAGACCGGCTATCGCGTGCGGCTGTTCGACGTCGACGCGAAGGTGCTCGCCGCCGGCCTCGCCAAGGTGAGGAGCAACCTCGAGAAGGGCGTCGAGAAGGGGAAGGTCACCCCCGCCGACCGGGACGCGGCCCTCGCGCGGATCTCCGTCGCCGAGGATCTCGCGGCGGGCGCGAAGGACGCCGACCTCGTCATCGAGG
>JAYTCP010000331.1:0-1655 GCA_043736435.1 Planctomycetia bacterium
CGATTTCAGGGCGGCGAGCCGCGAGAACTCCTCGCGCGTGAGGCGCTCGTCGCCGAGCGCCACGTCCCACGCGTACGAGCACAGCCCCTCGATGCCGAGCAGCCCCGAGGGGTCGCTCGGACCCGCCTCGCGCCGCACGGTGAGCGCGAGCCCGAGCCGCGTCCGCGGCTCCTTCCACCACGCGGGCACCTGCACGCCGAAGCCCGCGGCCTCGAGGGCGGGCACCGCCTCGCGCAGGAAGCGCTCGGCGCCCTCCCCGTCGAGCTCGAGGGCGCAGGGGCGCGGGCCCGCGAGCGCGGGCGCGAGGATCGGCGCCACGCGCAGGGCGCGGCCCAGGTCGCCGAGGAGGCGGTCCTCGGGGTCGGCGACGAGGCCCCGCAGGGCACCGACGGCGGAGCCCGTGCGGGCCCACACGTCGGTGGCGGGCACGAGGAGGCTCGGGTCCTCGACCCCCTGCAGCAGGAACTCGACGCGCCACGGGGTGGGGGAGGCCCACGTCGGCGGGAGATCGGGCTCCGGGGGAAGGAGGGGCGCCCCGCCCGCCTCCGCCGCCTCCTCGCGCGCGTCGAGCTCCTCGTCCGCGTGCGCGTCGGAGGTCGCACGCCGCTCCGGCGGCACGTCCGCGTCGGCCGCCGCATCGTCGTCGGGCTCGTCCCCCCCGTCGGGAGGGCACAGCCGGAAGCACGTGCGCACGCGCACGCTGCGACGGGCCTCGATCGGGGCGCGCCACGCGTCGAGCCCCGCCGCGAGGGGCGCCATGCCCCCGCCGAGGGGCGGGGCGTCCGCCGCGACGAGGCCCTCGGCGAGGCGCCGTGCCGGCGAGCCGTCGGCGCCGGGCGGCAGGAGGTCCTTGCGGCCCCGGAGCGCCTCGCGCACGACCACGTCCACGAGCGGCGCGAGCACGCGGGCGACCGGGTCCCTCCGGCGGCTCGGCAGCGTCCCCGGGACCGTGCCCGGCGCCCACGGGTCCTCCGCGGCGCACAGCACGTCCGGGCAGGCCGCGAACAACGCGGTGGCGCGCTCGGCATCGCGGGGATCGGAGAGCACCGGCACCCAGCGCGCGTGCATCGCCCCCGCCTCGGCGTGGATCGAGGGCGCGAACCGGCCCCGCCGCACGAGATCGGCCGCGAGGCGCACGAGCGCCGCCAACGCAGGGATGCTCGGCCCGAGCACGCAGCCGGGCGGCGTGGCGCGCAGCGGCTCTTCGAGAAGCTCCCCCGCGCGATGCATCGGGATCTCGACGGCCTCGACGCGCCAGCGGCGGCGGCCCGCGGGCGCGGCGTCCTCCTCGCCTTGACTCCCGCGCAGGGTCACGCCGAGCTGCGGCGAGGGGAGCGGCGCGCGCGACGTGGAGGGGAGCTCGACCACCGCCTCCACGGAGCGCACCCGGTCCCGACGGAGTCCGGGCCTGCTCGAGAAGATCCGCACGCCCGACTCGGCGAGCTTCGCGTCGAACGGGTGGTACTCGGGATCGCCCCGGAACCGGTAGCGCGCGCGGGGTCGCAGGGCGGCGCGCTCGGAGTCTTCGCCCCAGAGGACGAGAGAGCGACCTGTGGAGCCCGCGTGGAGGACGATCATGGGTGGGGACCGGGGCGTGCCGAGGAACGGTCCCGCCGTGGGGGGAGCGATTGTAGGGGGAGGTCCTAGGGGCTGCG
>JAYTCP010000332.1:0-1848 GCA_043736435.1 Planctomycetia bacterium
GGCCTGGGCCTCGTCCCCCTCGAGGACGGGAGCCAAGCGGATCTCGAGGGCCGCACTCGAGACGCCGGAGTCGAACGGGACGGGCACCTCGACCGGCACGTATCCCCTCGCCTGGACCGCGACGTCGACGACCGCCGCCTCGTCCGCACGCCACCACCGCCGCCACACGAGCCCGAGTCGTCCGTCCCGGCCGTCGAACGCGACGAGCTCGCCGTGCGTCGACCAGTGTGCGTGGCCCTCGAACCTCCCGATCGGCTTCGCGGTGACGGCGTCGAGCACCGTCGCACGAAGGCTCACGGCGGCCTCGGCGACCAGGAGGAGGCTCTCGGCAGATGCGGTTCCTGGGACGCCGAGCCGGTAGCGTGCGCGCTCCTCGTCCTCGCGGAGGAACCATTCCGGCGACTCGCTCAGGAAACCGCCGAGACGGGTGGCGTACGGGGGGCGGGGGCTCGCGACCATGGCGTACCGTCGAAGCTCGAGAAGATCCGTCCGCAGGGTGAACCGGCCCTCGGCATCGGTAAGGGCACGCGCGAAGAGGGGCGTCATGGAGCGGTCGGCGGCGTCGCTCGACGGATCGAGCGCGTCGAGCTCCGCGTAGGCGCCGGGGGCGTTCAAGGGCACGAAGCGGATCGGGAGTCCGGCGACGGGCCTTCCGTCGGGGTCGACGACGCGACCGTGGACGGCGCTACCGGGCTCGACGGTGAGTCGCACCTCGACGCCCTGCCCCGCCGCCCCGAGCGCCAGGCTGCTCGACAAGGCGTCGTATCCGTTCGGCGCCGCGCATGCCTCGATGCCTCCCGCGATCGAGGTCGGCTCGCCGGGCTTGCACGTGAGGACGAAGCGCCCGAGGTCATCGAGCGCGGCCCGGGCGAGGACACGCCACGGGCCGTCCTCCTCGGCTCGGCCTCGCAGCCATGCGATGCCCGCGAGGGGGCCACCTCCCTCGGGCAGTCGCACGTGGCCACCACCCCTCGGGACAAGGGCCACGATGGCCTCCGGAGCCGACGTCGACCCGCGAGCACGCCGCGCCGCGCCCCCGCCTCGGGCCTTCGGCCCGGGCACCCTGACTCTACGCGCCCCTTCCCCCCGATCCGGGCGGCTCCCGCTGCGGTCCACGACGCGCGGGAGGTCGCCGCCGGTGGATGCGGCCCGACACCCCCTCGGGCATGATGCCCGCGTGGACACGTACGACCGACCGACGGCGCCGGATCTCGCGAACGAGGGGATCCCGTGGGCGCACTTCGCGCGCTGGGTCCCGGCGGGCGCCTCCGTGCTCGACCTCGGCTGCTGGGACGGCCTGCTGCTCGCGCTCCTCCGGGAACGCGGGGCGGGCCGCCTGCGTGGGGTCGAGCGCGACCCGGAGGCGGTGGCGCGGGCACGGGCGCGCGGCCTCGACGTCGCATCGGCGGACCTCGACGTCCCCGACTGGCCGTCGGCGCTCGGCGGCGAGCGCTTCGACCGGGTGCTCCTCGCCGACGTCGTCGAGCACGTGCGCGACCCCCTCGCGACGCTCCGCCGCGTCGTCGATCACGTGCTCGCGCCCGGCGGGCGCGTCCTCTTCTCGGTGCCCAACGTCGCGCACGGGAGCGTGCGCCTGTCGCTGCTCGCCGGCGACTTCGACCGCACCGACCTCGGCATCCTCGATCGGACGCACCTCCACTTCTTCACGCGCCGGAGCCTCCACGCGCTCCTGTGCGACGCGGGCCTCGCGATCCGCGACGCCGTCGACCTCGTCAAGGACGTGCCCATCGACGTCGCCCGCGCGACGCTCGCGCGCGCCGGCGTCGCCTCGGCCCCGGACCTCGAACGCCTCCTCTGCGAGGGGGCGGACGCGCGCACCTACCAGTT
>JAYTCP010000333.1:0-4579 GCA_043736435.1 Planctomycetia bacterium
CCCGGCAAGGGCCTCCTGCTCTGCTCGCACTACGACACCGTGCCCGTGGGGCCGGGATGGACGCGCGACCCCTTCGACGGCGCCGTCGAGGACGGGAAGGTCTTCGGCCGGGGCAGCAACGACGCGAAGGCGTCCATCGCCGCCATGATGTGCGTGCTCGCCGGCGTCGACCGCCGACGGCTGGCGGGCCGTCTCGTCGCCGCGCTCGTCTGCGACGAGGAGTCCGGAGGGGAGGGCCTCGAGGCCCTGGCCCCCTCGCTGCCCGCGCTCTCCGCCGCCGTCGTGGGCGAGCCCACCGAGCTCGACGCGTGCCCGGGCCAGCGCGGCCTCCTGCGCGCCTACGTGCACGAGACGGGTCGCGCGTGCCACGCGTCACGTCCTTGGGAAGGGGTCAACGCCCTCGAGGCCGCCGCCCGCGACGTGCTCGCGATCGGCCGCCTGTCGATGCCCGAGGAGCACCCCCTCCTCGGCCGCGCGACCCTCGTGCCCACGATGATCGCGGGCGGCACGAAGCCCAACGTGCTGCCCGGTGCTGCGACGATCACCCTCGACGGGCGCTCGACGCCCGCGTACGACAACGACCGCCTGGTCGCGATGCTCGCCTCCGCGTGCGAGGGGCGGATCGAGGTGAAGAGCAAGCGCTTCCAGCCCATCGCGACGCCGGAGGCCGCCGAGGTCGTCCGCGTCGCCAGGGCGGCGAGCCCCACGGGCCGCGTGCGGGGCTTCGGCGGGGTGTCCGACCTCTTCCACGTGCGGGGCGTCCCCGGCGTCGTCATGGGCCCGGGCACGAGCGGCGCGAGCCACGCGCCCGACGAGTGGGTCGCGACGGCGCAGGTCGAGGCGGCGGTGGTCGCGTACGGTCGTATCGTCACCGGGCTCCTCGGGGCGCCCGTCCGGGAGACACCATGAGCGCCCAACGCAAGCGCGGGACCGCGAAGAAGGCAGGCCGCGGCCTGCTGCGGGGCCGATTCGAGGGCGAGATCCACCCGGCGCTCGACGCGATCAACCGCTCGTTCGGCGTCGACCGCCGCCTCTGGTGCGAGGACGTCGACGGCTCCGTGGCCCATGCCGAGATGCTCGGCGCCTGCGGCATCCTCGAGCCCGCGGCCGTCCGCCGCATCGTGAAGGGCCTGCGGAGGGTCCACGAAGAGCTCGAAGCCGGGACGTTCGTCGCGAAGCCGACGGACGAGGACGTCCACATGGCGGTCGAGCGCCGCCTGACCGAGCTCATCGGCCCCGACGGCGGTCGCCTCCACACCGCCCGCAGCCGCAACGACCAGGTCGCCTCCGACCTGCGCCTCCACCTGGGCCGCCTCTTCGATGTCGTGTTCCCGTCGATCCTCGCGCTCGAGACGGCGCTCGTCACGCTCGCCCGAGAGCACGGGGGTGCGATCCTCCCGGCCTACACGCACCTCCAGCGGGGGCAGCCGGTGCTCTTCGGCCACCACCTCCTCGCCTACGTCGAGATGCTCGACCGCGACGCCATGCGCCTCGCGGCGGCCTCGTCGGACGAGTTTCCCTGGCCGCTCGGCTCGGGCGCGGCCACGGGTGTCTCCTACCCCATCGACCGCGAGCGCACGGCGAAGGCCCTGGGAGGCCCCGACGCGCGCCCGTCGGCGAACAGCCTCGACTCGGTCAGCAGCCGCGACCAGCTCACGCAGTGGGTCAGCGCCGCGGCGCAGTGCGCGATCACCCTCTCGCGCCTCGGCGAGGACATCGTGCTCTGGACCAGCCGCGAGTTCGGCTTCGCGCGCC
Source organism: Planctomycetia bacterium (assembly GCA_043736435.1). GTDB lineage: Bacteria > Planctomycetota > PLA2 > PLA2 > JAEUHO01 > JAYTCP01. The sequence continues at coordinate 1,756 of JAYTCP010000333.1, forward strand.
TCGGCGACGCGGTCTCGACGGGCTCGTCGATCATGCCGCAGAAGCGCAACCCCGACGGCGCCGAGCTGCTCCGCGCCAAGTGCGCGCGCGTCACCGGCGACCTGATGACCCTCCTCGCCCTCCAGAAGGGCCTGCCGCTCGGGTACGCGAAGGACCTCCAGGAGGACAAGGCCGCGCTCTTCGACGCCGAGGACCAGCTCCTCGCCATGCTCCACGTCGCCACGGCGATGCTCCACGACCTCCACCCCGACGCCGAGCGCATGCGCGCCGCCGTGGACGACCCGACCGGCTTCCTGCTCGCCACGGAGGCTGCCGACTGGCTCGCGAAGCACGGGGTGCCCTTCCGCGAGGCGCACCGGGCCGTGGGCGCCCTCGTGCGCCTGGCCGAGGCCCGCGGGGTCGCGCTCGAGGCCCTCCCCCTCGACGCCTTCCGTGCGGCGCACCCGCGCTTCGACGCGACCGTCTACCGGGCGCTCACCGCCGAGGCCGCCGTGGCCGCACGGTCCTCCACGGGGGGCACCGCGCCGCGCAACGTGGCCCGCGAGATCCGTCGCTGGGAGAGGATGCTGGGCATGGACGCCGGGCGGGCGCGGGCTCCGGGGCGCGCGGCGCGCAAGGCACGCAGGACGTAGGTCCGACGCGCCCACGGCCGTCCGCACGCGTCCCGTCCGCGCGTCCCACGGAAGCGGCTAGCATGGGGGTGGAGTCAGCCCCCCGCGCCCCCATGACCTACGCCGCCCGCTTCCGCACCCTCCTCGCCCTGTTCGCCTGCCTCGCGATCGCGGTCGCCTGCGGCGGGGGCGGCGCCCCCTCGGCGGGCACGCCGCGGCTCTACCTCGCGACGTCGACGCCGGCGGACGGCGCATCGGACGTGTCGACGACCCTCGCGCGCGTCGTCGTCACGTTCAGCCTGCCGCTCGATCCCACGAGCGTCGCGCCGACCTCGCTGCGCATCGCGGTGCCCGGCGTCGGCGACGTGCCCGGGACGACCCGGCTCTTCGCCGGCTCCGGCGACCACGCCCTCGAGTTCGTCCTGTCCGCCACCCTGACCGCGCAGACCACCCACGAGGTGCTCGCCTCGCCGCTGCTGCGATCGACCGCGGGCGACGTCGTCGGCGGCGTGCTCTCCGTGAGCTTCCGCACCGGGGGCAGCGTGGGACCGGGGCCCGTCTCCCCCAGCCTCTCGCTTAGGGCCACGCTGTCGCCGCTCCAGATCGGACGACGCCGCCACACGGCCACGCGCCTGACCGACGGGCGCGTGCTGATGTGCGGCGGCTTCGTCGCGGGCACCGCCATCACGAACCGCGCGGAGATCTTCACGCCGCTGACCGAGAGCTTCACGCTCCTCGGCCCGACCCTGAAGGCCTCCCGCGCGGGGCACACCGCGACGCGCCTCGCGGACGGACGCGTGCTGCTCACGGGAGGCTGGCGCCAGGCTTCGGTCGGGCAGCTCGCGGCCCAGGCGTCGGCCGAGGTCTTCGACCCGGCGACGGGCGAGTTCACGGCCGTCGGCGCCATGTCCACCGCGCGGGTCGACCACGCGGCGGGGCTCCTGCCCGACGGGAGGGTCCTCGTGACGGGGGGCAGCCGCCTCGACGGGAGCTTCCTGACCGACCTCGACTCCGTGGAGGTCTTCGACCCGTCCACGGACGCGTTCTCGGCCTGGGCGACCCCCATGACGCACACGCGCGCCACCCACGGGCTGGTCGACCTCGCCGACGGCCGGTGGCTGCTCGTCGGCGGGAGCGACCTCGACCTGCGCCCCGAGACGTTCGACGTGGGGACCGGCGCCTTCACGCCGTTCGCCGCCGCGGGCGCCGACCAGGCCCGCTTCGGCGTGTGCGTGGCGGCCTTCGGCGGCGGCGACGTGGCCGTGGTCGGCGGCGAGGCCTCGGGCGACGTGCTCCACTTCGACCGGCCGTCGACGCGGCTCATCAACACGGGGAGCCCCACCAGCACCCCGCGCGCGTACGCGACCGCGACGCGCATCGGCGCCGACCGCGTGATCGTCGCGGGCGGCATCGACAACTCGAACGGGGGCTTCCTCCTGTCCACCCTCGACCTCGTCGTCGAGGGCGGCGTCGCCGGCAGCAGCACCTACCCGACCGCCTTGCGCTTCCCCACGGGGATGGTGGACCACACCGCTACTCCGCTCCAGAGCGGCCTCGTCCTGTACGCGGGTGGGCTCAACCAGGTCGGCGGCCAGCCCGAGCTCGACGGCGCGTACCTCCTGCGCCCGTAGCGACACGTCGCGCGGGTCCAGCGCCGCCCCCCCTACTTCGCGCCCATGCCGGGCGACGGCTCCACGGCGGGCACGCCGGAGGCGCTCGGCGTGATCACCGGGTTCGCCGTGCGGAACGAGCTGCGCTTGAGGAAGAGGAGCGCGAAGCACGTGTCCACCACGTCCCCCGCCCACCAGGAGCCCGCGGGGTCCTGGTCGTGAAGCAGCAGCTCGGCCCCCTCGAGGTACCAGTCCGCCCTCCCGAGGAAGCGCGTGTGCGCGAGGATGCCCATGCGCTCGAGGCCGTAGAGGTAGTAGTAGTGCCACTGCGGCCCCCCGCCGGGGTTGCGCGTGACGTCGAAGCCCGTCTGCATCCACGCGAGCGCGTCGCGCACGCCCACGCGCGTCCGCTGGCGCTCCTCCGCCGAGAACTTGCGCGACTTCCACAGCTGGCTCTGGCAGATCATGAGGCAGGCCGCGCCCGCCGTGGTCATGCTGCCCGAGATCGGCGAGCGCCCCGCGACGTAGCGGAAGCCGCGCGCCTTGGCCTTCTCCTTCCACTCGATCCGATAGGTGCCGCGGACCTCGTTGGCCCGCACCTCC
>JAYTCP010000334.1:0-7051 GCA_043736435.1 Planctomycetia bacterium
CGAGCGCGCCCGCGTGGCGGCGTCGAGCAGGCCGAGGAGCGCGAGGGGTCCGAAGATCGGGACCCACGTCGCGGCGCGGTCGGGGGCGTGGAGCCACGGATGCCCGCCGGCCACGAGGGCGGCGATCGCGCCGGAGAGGGCGCCGGCCGTCGCGGCCTCTCCCACGACGAGGCCCCGGCGCGTGCGCGCGAGGAGCAGGGTCGCGGACAGGGCGAGCAGCACGAGGAGCGGGAGCGCGGCGGCCGCGCCGCAGCGCGCGGCGCCGGTGGCGGCCCCGAGCCAGGGGAGGAGCTGGAGCCCCGTCAGCGCGAGGACGACCGCGAGCCGTCCGCGGGCGCGGCCCGTGCCGGCGGCGGTCGGCTCGCCAAGGACGATCCCGACCGGGAGGCTCTCCCCGCTCATGCGAGGCTCCGGCGCCTTGCGACGAGCACGCCGGCCCAGAGCGAGGCCAGGGCGAGCACGGCGAACGTGAGCCCGAAGGCCACCCAGCCGGCGGCGGTCCACCGCAGCGGATGCGGGAGCCCCTCGTTGAGCGCATACCGCACCGAGATCGCGAGGTGGGCCCCGAGGATCACGAGCAGGAGCGCCGTCGTCAGCCGCATGTCGGTCAGGGTGCGTCCGAGGCGGCTGCCGAGCGCGGACACGGCCACGAACGCGAACGGGGCCAGGTAGCTCGCGCGTTCGCCCCCGCCCTCGGCGAGCAGACTCGCGGGGGTGAGCAGGATCAGGATCGACAGGGCGAGCCGGGTGCCCCCGCGGCTCGCCTCCTGTGCGGAGGCCTCCGGCTCGGGCCCCTCGAGGGAGCCGAGGGCGGGATCGGGCTCCGCTTCGGCGTCAGCGGCGCGCACCCCGGCCTTCGCGGCGCGGACGCACTCGATCACCGCGGCGATCCCGACGGCCACCAGGCCGAGGGTGACCAGGGCGCGCGCAGGCTCGTGGGGCCCCTTGAACCAGAGCGCCCCACCGAAGAAGAACGCGATGAAGGCGTCCGAGGCCGCGAGCAGCGCCCGGTACCCCGCGACGTTCCGCGCGAGGACCGCCCCGACGGGGCCCGCGACGAGGAACAAGAGCGCCGGGACGATGAGCATCGTCGCCCGGGCCATGGGGGTGGCGTGGTCGTTCGGGATGCCGCCCTCGGCGAGGTCCACGCCGGGCACCACGCACGCGATCCAGACGAGGGAGCTCGCCGTGGCGACCGCATAGGCCAGGAACGTCTCTCGCGGGCTCGGGAGGTCGTCGGGCGGCGCCATGCGGGGGCGTTATCCTAGCCGGACCGCGGCAGCCGCCCCCCGAGGAGTTCCCCCTGCTCTACAAGGTCACCCTGGCACGCGACGTCTATCTCGGCACGGCCGAGGAGGTCGTCGCGTGGATGTCGAAGGCGCAGGGCGCTCCCCCAGGCGGGCCGGCGGCGTACATGCGCGCCGTGGCGGGGCGGATCGCCGAGCACCTCGACGGCCGCCCTCCGATCGACCTCTCGAGCCCCGAAGCCTTCCTCGCCTCCGTGGCCGCGGCGGGCCTCGTCCGGGTGGAGGAGCGCGCCGAAGCCTCCTCCGAACGGGTGGATCCGATCGAGGCGCTCGGCGACGGCCCCGTGGCCTTCGGCGAAGACGTGGACGTGGCCGACCTCGAAGCCGACGTCTTCGAGTCGCTCTCCGACGCCCACGACGAGGACGACGACGCGGACGAGGCGTAGGGGAATCAGTAGTCGAAGGCCCTCTTCCCGAAGAAGAGCCAGTAGTCGAGCGCGTGGTGGTTGAGCAGCACCGTGACGGCGAAGATGTAGTAGGGCGGGGTGCCGGAGAGGTCGCCCCAGGCGAAGTCGTTGTAGAGCACCACGATCAGGCCGATCGCGATGCTGAACGCGCAGCCCCACAGGTACGTCTTGCCGAACGCGCCGTCGCGGCAGAATCGAGCCTGCTTGGGGCCGCGGATCTTCCCGCTGCGCCACTTTGCGTTCATGGCGAACCACATGATCCCCAGCGCCTGGACCGAGTGCCACGCGTTGTAGGCCTGGAACGTGACGTCGAGCTGGTCGAGGTTCGCGAGGAACCAGAAGGCCCCGAGGTCGGCCGCGAGGATCGCGGGCTCGCGCCAGTTCACCTTGCCGCCCGCCAGCCGGCGGTTCACGGTGTCGGCGAGCCAGTACGCCGTCGCGAGGGCCGTGACCCCGCCCGAGAGCCACAGGAGCCAGGTGGGCGCCAGGCCCTTGTAGATGGGGTGCCCGATGAAGATGAAGTCGCGCGCCTGGACCGCGTACGAGACGAAGTAGAGGGGCCCCGCGAGGCAGGCGACGAGGAACGCCTTGCCTGCCAGGTCGAAGGGCTTGGGCCCCGCCTTCATCCGGTAGCGCAGGCCGATGTGGGCGAGCTGGCTCGCGCCGTGGAAGACCGCGCTGTAGAGCACCACGTTCACGAGGACGGCCAGCTGCCCGTGGAACACGAAGTACATGATGCTGAACGCGATCAGGTGGGGCGTGATGCGCAGGAGCAGGCGGTGCTCCCGCTTGAAGTCCACGTCCATGTAGGTGCGGACGATGCTGAAGAAGATGTGTGGCCCGCCGAGGAGCACGGGGATCACGAGGTTGAGGGCGGTCGTCGCGTCGCTGACGTGCAGGACGCTCGTCCCCCCGCCCTTCGCGGTGAAGGCGGCGGCCACGGCGAAGACGAGGAACGTGCTCCCGAGGAAGAAGATCCAGTCGAAGGCCATGTCACGGATCCACCGCCCTTCGAGGGGCGGCGCGGACGGGACCAGCCCCCCGGCCGCGGACGCGGCGGGGTGCGTGGCGGTGGCGAAGTCCGACGGAGCCATCGTTCCTCTCCAAGGAGCGCTGCGCCTGCGGGGGCATGCAACGCAGAAGGGGTCGGTCGGTCAACGCGGAAAAGGGACCCGGCAGCCCCGACGCGAGCGAGGTCCGGCCGACGCGGGAGCAGCCGCCCCGGGGAGGCCGTCCGCGGCGGGATCCTGCCCCATCCGGGAGGGTCGCGGAGGCGACGGCTGCGGGCCATCGCCCCTGGCGAGTACCCGCCCGGGATCCGCGCGATTCACCGCCGGGCACTCGCCTCGCGAGGTAGGCTCGATGGCCCCCGTGCACGTCCCCCACCGCTTCCGCCCGCTGATCGCCTGTCTCTCGGCGCTCCTGGCCGTGGGGTGCGCCCGAATCGACCGGTCTCTCGTCCTCGGGTCCGATCCGCCCGGTGCCCGGCTCTACGTGGACGGCACCTACGTCGGCCTGACGCCCCAGAGGATCCCGTACGTCCATCCGGGTCGGGTGGTGGTCCGCCTCGAGAAGGAAGGGTACGAGTCGGTTGCGGCCGAGGTGGACATCCAGACGACCCATGACGCCCGCATCGGGCCGGACTTCTTCGCCGAGAACCTGACGCCGGGCGGCGTCCATACGGTCGCCAGCCACACGTTCCCGCTCAGCCCCCTCACGGCGGTCTCCTACACCGACGACCAGCTGAAGGAGCTCCTGCGTCGCGCCGCGGAGTTCCGAAAGGCCGCGCAGGGTGAGGCAACCCCGCCGGGCCCCGCCGCGGCGCCTGCTGCCACGCCGAACGCGCTGCCCCCGCCCGCGCACGTCCGGGGCGACGCTCCCCCGCCGCCCCCCGCCTCCTCCGCCCCTCCGCCTCCGCAAGCCCCGTCCTCTCCCAACCGATGACGGGGACATGACGGCGCCGCCTCCTCCGGCCCCCCTCTCCGGCCGCAGGGCCCTCGTCCTCGGGCTCGGACGCTTCTCCGGCGGCGTCGAGACCGTGCGTTTCCTCGCCGCGCAGGGCGCGGTGGTCGTCGTCTCCGACTCCGCCGCCCCCGAGACGCTCGAGGCCTCCACGGCCGCGGTGGCCGGGACGGGCGCCGAGCTCGTGTTCGGCCCGCAGACGCCGGCCCTCCTCGACCGGCTGCGCGCGGGCGATCTCGTCGTCGCGAATCCGGCGATCCCGTTCGATCACCCCGTGACCGCCGAGGCCGAGAGGCGCGGGCTCACGGTCACGAGCGAGATCCGCCTCTTCCTCGAGCGCGTGCGCGCGCGGGTGCTCGGCGTCACGGGCACCAAGGGGAAGAGCACGACCGCCACGCTGCTCGCGAACATGGTTCGCACGTCCGGCGTGCGCACCCACCTCGGCGGCAACGTCGGCCGCTCGCTCCTAGGCGAGCTCCCCCGCATCGCGCCTGACGACGCCGTCGTACTCGAGCTGTCCTCGTTCCAGCTCCACGCCCTGCGCGGGCTCGGGTTCCGGCCGCGCGTCGCCCTCGTGACCAACCTCTTCCCCGACCACCTCGACCGCCATGGCACGTTCGAGCACTACGGGCTCGCCAAGCGCGTGCTCCTCGAGTCGCAGACCGAGGACGACGTCGCCGTGCTCCCCGCGCACGACGAGGCCCTCGAGCGGCTCGGCTTCTCGACCGCCGGCCGCGCGCGAAGGGTGCGCTTCGGGACGAAGGTCGAAGGCCCCGGCGTCCTGGTGACGGCGGAGGGGAACCTCGCGGATTCCACGGGGCGGCGGGGGACGGATCTCGCCGGGTTCCGCCTCTGGGGCGCCCACAACCGCGGCAACGCGGCGGCCGCCGCCGCCGCGGCCCTCGCCTTCGGATGCACCTGGGCCGAGGTGCGCGCGGGTGCCTCGGCCACGAAGCCGCTCGACCACCGCCTCGAGCCCGTCGTCGAGATCGGCGGCGTCCTCTACGTGGACGACAGCATCGCCACGACGCCCCAGAGCGCGATCGCCGCGCTCGAGGCGGTCCCGCGGCCCTGCGTGATCCTCGTGGGCGGCAAGGACAAGGGCTCGGACGCCTCCCTGCTCGTGAAGGCGATGGCGGCCGGCGCGCGAGGCGTGGTCGGCATCGGCACGACGGGCCCGGCGCTGGTGGAGGCCGTCCGCGCGGCGGGCGGCCCCCCCGCCGTGGTCGCCGAGGGCGGCCCCGACCTCGTCGGCGCCGTTCGCGCGGCGACGGCCATGGCGCGCCCCGGCGACGCGGTCCTGCTCTCGCCCGGCTACTCGAGCCTCGACCAGCACCCATCGTTCGCCGTGCGCGGCGACCGCTTCCAAGCCGCCGCGCGGGCCCTCGCATCGGCTTGAGGGCGCGCGATCAGCCGAGGAGGTGCATCACGAGGCCCATGGCCGCGTAGCCGACGACGCTGTCGACGACGCTGTCGACGACGCCCATGAGCGCATGCCGGACCGGGAAGTTCATCCAGATCCCTCGGGCCGATCCCCGTGAACGCGTGCGGGAGCATGTAGAGACCGGGCGTGAGACGAGCCCCGGGTAGCCTTTCGCCGTGCGTGCGCGCCGCCTCGTCCCGCTCCTCGCCTCGCTCGCGATCGGATTCGCGCTCGGCTGGCTCGTACGGGAGGGGACGCGATCGCCCCCGACCGACGCGGTCCGGTACGGCGCGGCCCCCAGCGCCCCCACCCTCCTCCCGGAAGATCGCCCCCCCTCACGGCCCGATCCCTCGGCGTCCCTCGGCGCGGCGGGGATGCGGTCCGTCGGGAGCGAGCCCCCGCCAGCCCCCGTGAACGCCGAAGGCGCGGCGTCTCAGGCCGACGCCGCGGGGTCGGCGCTCCCGTTCATCGAGCTGACCGTCGTCGCCGGACCCGGGACGCCGCCAGACTGGAAGGCCACGGCATACCTCGTCGCCGCCGGCGCGAAGGGTGCCCGGAAGCCGGAGGAGCTGCCCCACGCGGAAGTCTCGGTCGACCGGCCCGTGCGCCTCGTGGCGCCCGCCGTGGACCTTTACGATCTGGGCATCGTGAACGTGGGGATGCAGCTCCTCGAGACCGACGTGCGCGCCACGGCGGAGGGGACGCGGGTTCGCGTCACGCTGCCCGCCATGGCGCCCGTGCGGTTCCGCCTCTCGAACGCCATCCCACCCGACGAGCCGAACGTCGACGTCACCGGCTTCGTGCACCTCCAACGGGAGGGGGAGTCGTCCGGATGGAACGACCTGCCCGGTCGCGGGCAGATCCGTCGGGGCGGCCCCATGGTCATGGTGGAAGGGGGCGCCGGCACGGAGTTCGAGACGCCGGCGATCCTCGCGGGCGAGCCCTTCACCCTCGATCCGGCCATGCGCGAGACGCACAGGGAGGGGCAGTCCACCTTGTTCACCTTCTCCGCGAGGTGGGAGCTCACGGCCGAGCCGCGCGTGGTGCGCGGAGGCGACGTCGTGACCCTGACGGTGGTCCCCCTCGGGACGCTGAAGCTCGCCTTGACCGGGGACCCGTCGACCTGGACGAAGTTCCCGGCGCGGCCGAGCGTCGGGTTCCACCGGGATTCCGACGGCGCGTACCACGGCATGAGCGATCGACTCGACGGGCGCGACGCAGCGGTCGCGTGGCTCGCAGAGGGGATCCGCCGCCCGCTCGGTCCTGGGCGGTGGACGGTGACGTGGGAGGGCCCGGGATGGGCCCCGGGGCGGCTCGAGGGCGTCCTCGCGGAGAAGCAGGCGTGGAGCGTCTACGCGAGGCGGGACGACACCTGGCCGTTCACTCAGCGCGGGACAGGCCCGACGCCACCCGAGGTGTCGGCTGACCTCCGCGGGAGGCGTGCGGTGCTCGTCGTCGGCGAGGATCGGGTGAGCGCGACCGAGGAGGTGCCGGCGGCGGGCCCCTGGCGCCCGCGCCTCCTCCGGGCCGGCTTCGTGATGTGCGCCCTACGAACCCTCGACCCGTCGCTCGGCGTCGTGACGGCCACCCGCACGGACGGGCTCCCCGTCGCTCTGTACCGGGAACGACGCTACGTGCGGGAGTTCCGTCCGGAGCTCGAGGCGACCCTGGCCCCGGGGCTGATCCTCGGCCCGTTCGCGCCCGGACCGCTCGAGCTCGAGGTCTTCGCCGCGCGGAAGTCGCTGGGCGTCGTGAAGCTCACGATCGAGGCCGGCGTCGTCGTGCCGCTTTCGATCCCGGGGCGGTGAGGCGCGCCTCGCGCCGCGCCGCGACCGCCTCCCCCTCCCCCGCGCCCCCTCCCCGTCGTTCGCGTCCTCTCCCCGACCGAGGGATCCGTGCGGTTGCCCGTCGGGCGGCTAGCATGCAGCAAGGAGCCCCGATGATCTGCCGCG
>JAYTCP010000335.1:0-2469 GCA_043736435.1 Planctomycetia bacterium
CCGAAGCGTCACCACCTGACGCCGAAGCGCGTGAAGCGCTGGTTCAAGGCGCTCTACCTGACGCCGGCCCTCTTCCCGATCTACTTCCGCGCGGCGGCCCGGGAGGCGGCGACGTACGAGCCCGCGCTCCGGGCGCGGATCCGGCGGGAGAGGCTGGTCACGACGCTCTTCCACGTGGGCAGCCTCGTGGCGCTTGGGCTCACCCTCGGCTGGCCGATGGCCGCGAAGCTCCACGCGATCCCCGTGCTCCTCGTGTTCCCCGTCGCGTTCACCGTGAACCGCCTGGGCCAGCACTACGACGTGAATCCGGACGATCCGGCCGCCTGGGGCACGATCCTCGAGCCGAGCCCGGTCTGGGACTTCGTCTTCCTGTGGTCGGGCTACCACCTCGTGCACCACTCCTTCCCGCGGGTGCCGTTCTACCGCCTGCCCGCGCTGCGCCGGGCCCTCGCCCCGTTCCTCGCGGCGCACGGCCTGCGTCCCCGCACGTACGGGGGGCTCCTCTGGGACTGGTTCGTGAAGAACAAGGCCCCCCACACCGACTGGGCACGGTAGGCTCGGGCCGATGCGGATCCAGGTCCTCTACTTCGCTTCCGCCCGCGAGGCGGCCGGCGTGGGAGCGGAGGCGATCGACGTGCCCGAGGGGACCCGCGTCGCGGCGCTGCGCGCGGTGCTCGGAGGGCGGCATCCGCGGCTCGCCGCCGCCTGGTCGACGACGCGGTTCGCCGTCGGCGAGCGGTTCGCGGCCGACGAGGACCCGCTCGAGACGGGCTCGGTGGTGGCCCTCATCCCGCCCGTGAGCGGAGGCTAGGCGTCCCCGTGATCGCGCTCACCGAGGCCCCCATCGACGACGCCGCCCTCCGCAGGGCGGTCGAGACCCCGGCCGCCGGCGCCGTCGTGGTCTTCCACGGGACGGTGCGCGAGCGGACCCGGGACCGCAGGGTGCTCTTCCTCGAGTACGAGGCCTACCCCGCCATGGCCCTCGCGCAGCTCCAGAAGCTCGCCGACGAGGTCCGCGCGTCCCACGGTCTCACGGGCCTCGCGTGCGTCCACCGGCTCGGCCGCCTCGAGCTCGGCGAGGCCGCGGTCGTCCTTGCGGTATCCTCCCCCCACCGGCAGGCGGCGCTCGACGCCGTCCTAGAGTTCATCGCGCGCCTGAAGCGCGACGTCCCGATCTGGAAGAAAGAGCACTTCGAGGGCGGCGCCGTGTGGGTCGGGACCCCGTCCGACCCCCAGGGCGAACGCGGAGGCCCCACGTCCCCATGATCGGCGGCACCATCCTGGTGGCTTCGGACGCGACCGGCGAGACGGGCGAGAAGGTCGTCCGCGCGGCCCTCGTCCAGTTCTTCGGGCACGAGGGCGTCCGCGTCCAGGTGCTCACCCACGTGCTCGACGAGCCCGCGGTGCGCGCCGTGGTCGAGCAGGCGAAGCAGCGCAAGGCCCTCCTCGTCTACACGATCGTGGCGCCCCCGCTCCGAGTGCTCGTGCGCCGGCTGGCCGAGGAGGCGGAGGTGCGCGCCGTCGACCTGCTGAGCGGCCTGCTCCTCCAGATGGCCATGCACTTCGGCGAGGACCCGCTCTACACGCCGGGACTCGGCCACGAGCTCGACGCCGAGTACTTCCGCCGCGTCGAGGCCGTCGAGTTCGCCGTCAACAACGACGACGGCCGCGAGCCGAAGAACCTCCGGCGCGCCGACGTCGTGCTCGTCGGCATCAGCCGCACCTCGAAGACGCCGCTCTCGCAGTACATCGCGCACCGCGGCTACCGCGTCGCCAACGTGCCCCTCGTGTTCGGGATCCCCCTGCCCAAGGAGATCGAGCAGATCGACCCGCGGCGCGTCTTCGGCCTCCTCGTCGACCCGTCCATCCTGGGCGAGATCCGCCGCACCCGCATGAAGCACCTCGGGATGGAGCCGGGCAGCGAGTACGGCGACGTGCGCCGGATCCGGCAGGAGCTCGAGTACTGCCGCCAGATCTTCCTCAAGCACCCGCAGTGGACGCTGCTCGACATCTCGGGGAAGGCGATCGAGGAGACCGCCTCCTCGATCCTCGAGCGCTACCGCGACCGCTTCGAGGCGCCCGGCAGCGCCGGCACCGCCGCCTCCGGGAACGGCGGCCCCGCGGCGGGCACGGCCCTCCCGGCCCCCGCGCCGGCTCCCGCCCCCGTCCCGGCGCCCGCCGCGGCCCAGAAGGCCGCCCCGGCCCCGAAGCGGGCCGCCGTTCCGAAGCGTTCGGGGGCCGCCGTCCGCGCGCGGCCCCGCGTGAAGCCCCGCGGAGGCAAGCCCTGATGCCCCCCGTCGTCGTCGTCGACAAGCTCACGAAGGCGTACGGGTCGCGCCCGCCCGCCCTCATCGAGGTCACGCTCGAGGTCCGCGAGGGCGTCACCGGCCTCCTCGGTCCCAACGGGGCCGGGAAGTCGACCCTCATCCAGTGCGTCCTCGGCCTGCTGCGCGACTTCCACGGCGGCGC
>JAYTCP010000336.1:0-2554 GCA_043736435.1 Planctomycetia bacterium
GCGTGGGCGTGTACGACATGCTGACGCGCCGCGACGGGCCGCCCGTCGAGGCGCTGGGCTGGTACGACCCGCTCGAGAAGGACCCGGCGAAGCAGTTCAAGGTCGACGCCGAGCGCGTCGCCCACTGGTTCAGCAAGGGCGCCGGGGTCAGCGACACCGTACGTTCCTTCCTCAAGCGCGCCAAGATCGCGGTCCCGAAGACGAAGACCACCCGCGACCACCTCGCCAAGGACGCCCCGCGCCGCGAGCGCGCTGCCGCCCGCCGCAGGGCCGGCGCGAAGGCCGGCAAGGCCAAGGGCTAGACCCCGATGGCGAAGCGTCTCAAGCTGTCCGACGCCCTCGAGGTGCTCGGCAAGCTCTACGGGAAGCCGCGGAGCGCCGAGCACCCGGATGCCCCCCTGCTCGACCACCTCCTCGTGGGCGTCCTGTCCGCGTGGGTCGATCGGGAGAAGGCCGGGCGGGCGGCCCGCGCGCTCTCCGAGTCGTTCCTCGACCTGAACGAGGCGCGCATCTCCCCCCTCGCCGAGCTCACCGCCGTCCTCGAGCCGAGCATGGGCTCGCACGCGGTGGCGGGCGCCGACGCGGCGCGGACGGCGCTCCAGGACGTGTACGACGGCACGCACGGGCTCGACCTCGAGCCCCTGCGCGGGCGCGAGCCCGACGACCTGCGCAAGTTCCTCCGGGAGCTCCCGCACACGATGGGCGGCCCCGCGGCCTCCATCTTCCAGCACGCGCTGGGCGACCGGCATCTCGCGCTCATGGCCCCCGAGGCGCGGGTGCTCGACCGGCTGGGGCTCCTGCCCCGCAGCGCCACGCCCGCGAAGGTCCGGCAGGCCCTCGAGAAGCAGATCCGGGCCCCGGAGCGCCTCCAGGTCGCCTGGTCGCTCGGATCCCACGCCGGCGCGGTGTGCCGCGCGAAGATCCCGGCCTGCGAGGTCTGCACCCTCCTGCCGAACTGCAAGCACGGCGAAGAGGAGATGAAGCAGCGCGCCATCGACCGCAAGAAGGAAGAGGCGCGCCGGGCCGCCGAGGAGAAGCGTCGGATGGGGGCGGAGGCCAAGGCCGCCCGTCTCGCGGACCGCATGAGCAAGGCGGACTCGAAGAAGCGCGCCATCATGCAGGCGAAGGCCAACAAGGACGCCGCCATCGCCGTCAAGAAGGCCGCCGACAAGGTGGCCGCACAGGTGGCCAAGAAGGCGCGGGCCGACCAGGCCAAGCGCGAGAAAGCCGCAGCTGCCGCCAAGAAGGCCGCCGACAAGAAGAAGGCCGCCAAGAAGTAGGTGACGGGCTCCCTGCCCCTCCTGCTCGGCTCCTCGAGCCCCCGCCGCGCGGCCCTGCTCGCCGCGGCGGGGGTGCCCTTCGAGCTGGCGTCCGCCCCCGACGTCGACGAGACCCCGCCCGCGGGGGCCTCCCCGGAGGAGGTGCCCGTCCTGCTCGCGCGCCGCAAGGCGCTCGCGTGCGCGGCCCGCGCGCCCGGTCGCCTGGTGCTCGGGGCCGACACGGTGGTGGTCCTCGACGGCGGGATCCTCAACAAGCCCCTCCATGCCGCCGATGCCCGCCGGATGCTCGCGGCCCTCTCCGGGCGCACGCACCGGGTCGTGACGGGGGTCGCCGTCACCGACGGGGTGCGCGTGCTCTGTGGCGCGGACGCCGCGGAGGTCGAGTTCTCGCCGTGGACGCCGGGCGAGATCGACGCCTACGTGGCGACGGGGGAGCCGCTCGACAAGGCGGGGGCCTACGCGATCCAGGGGGGCGCCGCCCGGTTCGTCGTGCGTCGGACGGGGAGGCTCGATACCGTGGTGGGGCTGCCGGTGCCCCTCGTCCTCGCGCTCGTCCGCGCGCTCGAGGAGGTCCGCGCCGCGCCGGACGGGCCGGCGGGCGCGAGGGGTGCTGGACCGTAGGCGACGGCTTCGAGGAGATCGCACATGCGGAAGTCGACGGTCGTGGCGATCGGGATCCTGATCTTCGCGTTCATCGCGATGGTGTGGCTGCTCGACGCCTACACGAAGGACTTCAAGATCGAGATCGGGCACGCGAAGGAGCTCACGACGGAGTTCGCGACCCGTCTCGCGGCCGGCGAGAAGGTGAAGCTCGCGCGCGTGCGCGGCAACTCGAAGTACCTCGTCGCGGACGGGTACAAGCACGGCCTGCTCGTGGAGGTGGCACCCGTCCGCGAGGCGTTCACGACGGACGCGACGGGCGTCGGCATCGCGACGGCGATCGCCGTCCGCGCCTTCGAGATGTACGGCGCCGATCGTCCGATCGAGTGGGTCGAGGTGAAGGTCAAGATGCCGGACGGGACCACGGCCAAGCCCATGGGCTTCGTGCGCGGCGACGGCGACGCGATCGAGCCGATGCGCGGGACCGTCCCTCCGGCGCCCGGCGCGACGCCGCCGCCCCCGGCCGTTCCCCCGGCGCCGACGCCCCCGACGCCCCCGACCCCGACGCCGGGGACGCCTGATCCCGGGATGACCGAGCCCGGCATGACGGATCCCGGGATGACGGCCCCCGGGGTTCCCCCCTCCCCGCCCCCTATGGGCCTGCGGCCCAGGCA